>JAZGDV010000099.1:0-2040 GCA_036478175.1 Thermoplasmata archaeon | reverse complement strand
CGATGCCGCCACTGAAGGAAGAGATCAGGCCCAGCCAGAGGGCGGGGACGAAGGCGGTGAGCAGGATGAAGAAGACGACGATCGCCATGGGCAGGTACTCCGATGCGCGCAGATCGCGGACCTTCCCCAGGGTGGGACTGAAGCGCCCGAGGAGAACGCGGTGCATGGTCCACAGGTAATAGGCTCCGGTGAGGACGAGCGCCAGGAGGGGGATGAAGATGAGTTTCTTCGTCTCGCCCGGCAGGCCTTGGTAGGTCCCAGCAAAGACCATGAACTCGCTGATGAAGCTGTTCAACCCGGGCAGGCCGAGGGAAGCGAGGAAGCTGATGATCATGAGGAAGGCGAAGATGGGCATCTTGCCGGCCAACCCCCGCAGGTGGGGAATCTCCCGACTCCCCGTCGCGCGCTTCACCGAGCCGGCGAGCATGAACAGGACGGCGGCGATGAGACCGTGGTTGAAGAGCTGGAAGATGGCGCCCGAGATGCCGATGGTGGTGATGGTAGAGGCCCCGAGGAGAACGAAGCCCATGTGGCCGATGCTGGAGTAGGCGATGAGGCGCTTCAGGTCGACCTGGACCAGGCAGACCATGGAGGCGTAGATCATGCTGGCCACGCCGAGGGCGGCCACGAGCCACCAGAGGTCCACGGCGGCCTGGGGGAGCATGGAGTACGCGATGCGAAAGATCCCGTAGCCCCCCATCTTGAGCAGGACCCCGGCCAGGATGATGGACCCGGCCGTAGGTGCCTCGACATGGGCATCCGGTAGCCAGGTGTGGAAAGGCACCATCGGGAGTTTCACGCCGAAGCCAAAGAGGAAGGCCAGGAAGATGGGTACCTGCGTAGCGAGGGGGAGGATGGGAGCCAGCCGGGCGATCTCGATCATGTTGAGAGTGCCGGTCTGGAAGGCGAGGGCGAAGATGCCCAGGAGCATGACCATGCCCCCCACGTGGGTGTAGATCAGGAATTTGATGGCCGCGTGGTGTCTGTTCGGCCCGCCCCAGATCCCGATGAGGAAGTACATCGGGATGAGGACGAGCTCCCAGAACACGAAGAACTGCAGGAAATCCAAGGTGACGAAGACCCCGATCAGGGCGAGGCTGATGACCTGCAGGAGGGCGTAGTACGCCTTCGGCCTGAAGTCCGTCTCCATGGGGTAGATGATGGCGACCAGGAGGAGCAAGGCCGCCAGGAAGACCAGGGGGAGCGAGAGGCCGTCGACGCCGACCCGATACTGGACGGAGAAGTCAAAGATCTGGAACCAGGTGTACTCCTCGAAGGCCCCGTAGGTCCCCGAAGGATCTGTGGGCAGGCCCAGATCGATGCCCGGGACGACGAAGTGTAGGAGGAGGACGAGGGTGAAGGCGAGGGTGATCCCCGAGAACAGCGTTGCCACCATCCGCGCCTGCGCGCGGCTCCACGGCCCGACCAGGGTCAGGACCGCGCCGATGCCCGGGATGGCCAGGACGAGGGTGATGAGGGGGATGGCGACCATCTAGGGCACCCCCAGAATCGGGAAGACGATCTGGATGAGGAAGAGGACAACGGCGGCGCCGATGACGATGACCCCGACGTAGGTCTGGACCTGGCCCGTCTGTCCCCGGCGAAGGGTCCAGCCGCCCCGGAGGATCCGGAGGCTGATGCTGTTCACCACGCCATCCACCGCGCGCCGGTCCACCAGGTCCGTTCCGCGGGCCGCCCAGAGGGTCAAGCGCGGCACCAAGTTGACCAGACCGTCGATGATGTTTCTGTCGAACCAATCGCTGAGCCGCGCGATGCCGAGGACGAAGCGACGCCCAAAGGCATCGTAGGCGTCGTCGATGTAGTAGCGCCTCTCGAGGAGCGTATGAAGGGCTCGACGCCCCGGCCCCGCCGTCAGGGAGGCGGGGGAGATGGCCCCCATGCGATAGATGAGGGTCGCCCATCCGAGGCCCACGGCGACGCCGAGGAGGGAGATGTAGGTGAGGAAGCTGTTGGGACCCGCGAAGGTTTTGAACAGGATGTCCAGCGGGGCCGTGAACTCGGCGTGGGCCCCCGCCACGA
>JAZGDV010000098.1:0-4143 GCA_036478175.1 Thermoplasmata archaeon | reverse complement strand
GTGGTCGGACACGTGGAGCCTGGACATGACGTACGCCGCCCCGGAGGACCTCGTGAGCAACGGCGCCCAGGCCCTGGACCTTCGGATGGAGAGTCATGTGGATCTCCCCCTGGAGGAGGCATGGGATAGGCTCGTGGACCGACTGGACGCTTCCCTCCCGGTCCTGAGCTGCGGGCTTGCCGGGGCCCCCGAGTTCTGCATCGTGTACGGCTATCGCGAGGACCCTAAGCGATTGCTCGTTCGAAGCTACTTCGCCAGGGACGAAGGGGAGGTGCCCTTTATACCATGGATCGGGTGGAACTACGCGGGCTACGGTCGAAACCCCCTGGTCCTCCCGGAGAAGGGAGCGGAGGAAGCCCCCTCCCTCAGAGCGGCTCTTCGGAGAGCGCTCCGATTCTCCCGAGGGGAGGGCCCCCTGACCTCGCAGCTCGAAGCGAAGGGCCTTCACACGGGACTCGCCTCGTACCGAGCTTGGATTGAGGCCTTGCAGGAGGCCGAAGGCGACCTGGAGGGCAAGGCGTTCAACATGGCCCTCAACCTGAACGCCCTCCTGGATGCCCGGCGAACGGCGAGCGAGTTCACGCAAATCCTCGCCGCCATGAATGAGGCCTGGCGGTCGAGTCTCGGGCGGGCGGCGGACCACTACCGGCATCAGGTCTCGGCCCTCGGGGAGGCCCGAAACATCCTATACTTTCCGCGCGAGTCCCCCGAGGAGGCCGCCACGAAAGCCGCGAAGCAACTCGCGGACCCGGAGTTGCGGAATCGGTACGCCGATGTCCTTCGGGCCGCCCTCGAGGAGGAGAACCTCTCGTTGGAGTGGATCGAGAGGGCCACCGAGGAGTAGTTTCCTTTCGCGAGAGGGGAGGAAGAAATCTTATATATCGATACCGATATATCGATACCGATAGGTGATGACGATGGGGCGGTATCGAGGTATTCAGGGCGTGGTGTGCTTGTGCCTTCCGGGATCCGGCGGCTTCTCCCTCGGCATGGGGCCAGGGGACGAGTTCGTCGACGACCTGGAGGAATACAAGGAGCGTTTGGAGCTGGAAATCCGCCACCTGGAGAAGCGGATCGTCAAGCTGAGGGAGGAGGCCTCCGCCGGGTAGATGCCGGCCGAGCTCTACTGTTACTGCGGGCCCTTCCGCATCAGCCTGGTCCCCCGGGGCCTGTTGAAGCCCGTGATACTCCGCCTGCTCCGCGGGCGGCCGATGCACGGATTCGAGATCATGGAGGAGATCACGGCCCGCACCGGGGGCATGTGGCGACCCGGCCCCGGGGCCGTGTACCCGGCCCTTCTCGCGCTGGAAGAAGAGGGCTACGTCACCGTAGGGGAGAAGGGGGAGCGCGCGAAAAAACCCTACACCATCACCGACAAAGGCCGGGAAGCCGTCGCCGATCTCGGCGATGTCATGGAGGATTGGGAGACCTCGATGGACACGCTCGAGAGCCTCCTCACGGTCCGGGTCCCGCGGTAGCCTTCAGAATTTCGCCCCTTTCACGATTTCGGGTCGTAGGCCAAGGAAGCCGCTGAGGTATTCCCTTCGCTCCTTCCGCAGCGTCTCCACCATGGCCTGAATCTGGCCCTCCTCGTAGAAGCCGCTCAGATCGAACTTCGTCATGTCGACGCCTTCGACCTTCCCCGGGACCTGGAGGTCCCAATAGCGGTCCTTCTGCCAAACGATCGTACCCCGGGCGATTCCCCGGATGATGGCCGCCATTTCCGGAATCTGCACGCGCAGGACTTCCTGACTGACCACCCGCTTGCCGTGGTCCATGTGGGCCACCTCGCCCACCCCTCCCGTGTTCAGGAGGTAGGGCTGCACCCGGTCGCCACCGGCTTGCAGGAATTGAAAGAAGCGGTTCCCCTCCTCGCTCTTGCTGCCGATGATGAAGGGATTCGTCCCGACCTGCCGGACGGACATGCCCGCTCGACGCGGGTCGCCTCCAGACGACTCGACAGACTCTCCCAGCATGAAGAAGGCGGCCGCCTGCTCCTTCGTCAGCTTCGCCGCAAGCGGCATGACCGTGTTTCGCCGGGTGATGAAGGCCACCAGGGCCCCGTCCAGTTCCGTGGCGGGGGGAACATCAATGGGTCCCATGGAGTCCCCGAAGGCCGTGCGCTGCATGATGCCCCGCCCGTTCCCCGTGAGGGTCAGGTCCCCGAGGTCCACCACGAAGTCGTAATCCACCAAGACGTTCTCCAGGACCGCGTCGCCTTGGGTGATGGCATGATAGATCAGCGGCTGGGTGTCCGGGGCGAGCCCCTCCGTTTTCAGAAAGAACCCCTTCTCCGTTCCGAGGGCCGACCAGTCCTCCCGCAAGAAGACCACGTCGTCCTGGGCGATGGCGATCCCCTCCCCGTCCTCCGTGAGACCGTGGGTGTGCGCCGTGTGGGTGGTCTTGCCCGTCGCCGTCAGACCCAGAAAGAATACGCTGTACCGCCGAATGCCTCCGTCGGGTCCCCGGGCCGTCAGGATCTTGGAGCCCGCGTGCATGCCGAGCATCCCCTGCCGCTTGGCGTTCCACATGTCGAGGCGGAGGAAGCCCTTCTTGATCTCGCCGTAGTAGTCGGATCCCAGCACGTACGTGGTCGCAATCTCCGGGAAAACGAGTATCTGGCGGTCCTTTTCCTGCCACTCAGGAAGGTCCACGAGGGTCGTTTGGGGGCCGACCTCGCCCCCATCCGGTTCGAAGAGGGCGAGGTGGAAGAAGTAAGCCAGGCGGACGACCTCGGGGCGGTAGGACGAGAGGTAGAGCGTGCAGAGGGGGGAGAATTCGTCGTTCTGACCCATTCGGCGGACCGTTCGGAGGAGGGGGGCCCTCTTGACATACGCGTCCACCAGCGCGACCGTCACTTCCAGGCCGTCCAGGATCTCCTCCTGTCGGGGAGTGAGGGACTCTTGGAGGACTTCGGGGCCGCCGACAACGACCGTCGACCCCGCGCTGCGACTCCGAACCACCGAGCTGTAATGGTAGCTTCCTAGGTTGGTCTTGGTCCCGATGTCCTGGGCTCGTCTTCGGAGCTCGTCTCCACTCGGAGTGGTGACGTTTGGACGATCCACGAGGCCCTCAACCGTGGCGGTCACGGAGGCCAGGACATCCTGAAAGCCGTCCATGGGCCCGTTCTATGCGGGCGATTACTTAAGGGCTCTCCCCGGCCCAGCACCCTCCCAGGCCGCACCGCTAAGCTTATACTCGGGCCACCTTTGAAGCGGCCGTTGGCCCTCGACGAGGCACGCCCGACGGAAGAGGACGAGGAGCATCACGGGAGCCCCTGGCCCATCGTCGTGGCTCTGGGGGTCGGCCTGATCTTCGCCTCACTGGGCGTCTACGGCACCGTCCTGTTGAACCCGCTCTTCCTCCTCGGCCTCGCCGTGTTTGCCGGGGCCGTGGGAGGTTGGGTGTGGGATGACTTCCGAGGCCGCCGCGTTCCCCACGTGCCGGGGGAGATGAAGGGGGAGGAAGGGACCCTCCAGGCCTTCCCCACCCGCAAGGCCGCCATGTGGATCTTCCTCGCCTCGGAGATCATGTTCTTCTCGGCCATCATCGGGGCCTCCTGGGCCGTCCGGGCCGCCTCCGCGACGTGGCCGACGCCCGGGGAGATCCTCAACGTCCCGCTGACCGCCGTCAACACCTTCATCCTCATCACCAGCAGCTTGGCCATGGTGGAGGCCCTGCACGCCATCCAACGGGGCGACCAGAAGGCCCTCGTCCAGCGGCTCCTCCTCACTCTCGTCCTGGGGATCGCGTTCCTCTCCATCCAGGGGTTCGAGTACGTCGTCCTCATCGCGGAGGGACTTACGCCCTTCAGTAGCCCGGTGCCGCCCCTGGCCTACGGGTCCGCCTTCTTCATCCAGACGGGCTTCCACGGCGCCCACGTCACCGGCGGCGTCATCGCCCTGGCCTACGTCGCCCTGAAGGCCCGAAAGGGGAAATTTACGGCGGAGAAGCACGAGACGGTGGAACTCATGGGCCTCTACTGGCACTTCGTGGATGTGGTGTGGATCTTCCTGTTCACCATCGTGTATCTGATCTGAGGGAGGCAGAGGATGGCGACAGGAGTGGAACAGGCGAGGGCGGCGGAGGTCCGGACACCCCTCAGGCGACCGTACATCCCGGTCTTCCTTGCCCTGGGGATCC
>JAZGDV010000097.1:0-2155 GCA_036478175.1 Thermoplasmata archaeon | reverse complement strand
CTGCGTTCCCCGAGCCCGTTGATCGTGGTGTGGGGCACCTGGACGCCCTCCTCCAGGGCCGCCAGGGAGTTGGCGACGCCCATCCCGAAATCGTTGTGGAGGTGGACGCTGAGGGTCACGGGCTTGAGGACCTCCTTCACGCGTCGGACCCACCAACGGGTCGTCGTGGGCGTGAGAACGCCGACGGTATCGCAGAGAACCGCCCAATCCGCCCCCGCGTCGATGGCGGCGTTGTACAGCTGCTCCACGAATCCCAGGTCTGCCCGGACGGTGTCCTCGGTGACGAAGGCGACCTTCCTCCCGTGCTCCTTGATGTACTCGACCAGTTCCGGTGCAATGGCCAAGACCTGCTCCCGCGTCATGCGAAGTTTGTACTTCAGGTGGAGATCGCTGCAGGCGACGAAAATGCTCACGGCGTCGGCATCGGAGTCGAGGGCGGCGTCCACATCGCCCTTCACCGTCCGGGCCGCGGTCATGACGGTGGCGTCCAGATCCTCCTTCATGATGGCCCGAACCGACCGCTTCTCCTCGTCGGAGACCACGGGCATGCCCACGTCCATGATGGGGATGCCGATCTCGTCCATCCACGAGGCAATCTTCACCTTCTCGTCTACTGTGAAATGGAGACCCGGCATCTGCTCCCCGTCCCGGAGGGTCTCATCCCAGAAGTCAATCCGTTCGGGCAGACCGGGTGCCAGGCCCTCCTCCACCAGGTAGTTGTGCACAAGCTTCTCTGCCAAGGGGGCTCCCTCCCGCCCTTCGGAATTCATGGAGGCAGCGCTATTAAGAGTACACGGCCGGCCCTCGAGGCGACGCAGGTCGCGAAAGTTTATGCGCGGGGCGCGAGCTCTTTGGGACAATGGTCGGTTCACTCGAACCCATCCGCATTCGCATTCCCACCCAGCTGCCGGTGGCGGCTGTCAATGTGTACCTTCTCCAAGGGGACGAGAACGTCCTCGTCGATGCGGGCCCCCACCACCCTGATTCGTGGGACTACCTGAAACGACGACTTCGAGCCCACGGCCTGGGCGTCGAGGACATCGATCGGGTCCTGATCACCCACGGGCACGTGGACCACTATGGCCAGGCCGGGGACATCGTGGAGGCCTCGGGGGCCGAGGTGTGGGCCCATGAACTGGATCGAGAGTTGATCCGGGACTTCGCCGCCGTCGTGGGCGAGCGGAACGACTACTATCGGGATATCCTGAGGGCGACGGGGTTGCCCGAAGAGACGTTGAATCTCGTGGCTGGCTTCTTCGACTACCTGAAGGGACTGGGACGCGAGACGCCCGTGGCCCACACTTTCAAAGAAGGCGACCGAATCTCCGCCGGAGGCTGGGACCTGGATGTCCTCCACACTCCGGGTCACTCGCCGGGCTCCAGCTGCTTCCTCCACCAGAGGACCCTGTTCACGGGGGATACCGTCCTGAAGCACATCACCCCCAACGCCGCGTTCGGGGGGAAGGATGGGAAGTCGTTGGGGATGGGGGACTATCTGCACTCGTTGGAACGGTTGGGGGACCTTGAGCTGAGCGCCGTGCACCCGGGACACGGGCCCCCCCTGGACGGCCTCGATGCCTTCATTGCCAACTACCGCGCCCTCTACGGAGAACGGCGAGCCCGGATCCTCGAGCTCGTGCGGTCGGAGGAGCGAACCGCCTTCGACCTCGTTCTTTCCCTCTTCGGAACCCTCCCCATCCACGAGGTCTTTCTGGGCATCACGGAGGTGCTGGGACACCTGGAGATCCTGGAAAGGGAGGGGCTGGTGGGCGCGCGCGAGCGGAAAGGATTGCGGTACTATCGCCTCCTCCCGCAACCCGCCTGAGAGAGTTTAAGACCGCGCGGGTTCATGGAGAAACGGGATGGATCGACTCCCCCGAGATGAGTATTATCTTCGCTTGGCGGTGGGCGTGGCGGGTCGGGCCACCTGCCTCCGTCGGATGATCGGTGCCGTGATGGTGAAGAACGACGTCATCGTCAGTACGGGGTACAACGGAAACCCCCGTGCCATGCCCCACTGCGACGAGATCGGCTGCATCCGGGACGAGCTGAAGATCCCGTCCGGCGAGCGGATGGAGATCTGCACGGGGGTCCACGCCGAGATGAACGCCCTCATCTTCGCCGGGAAGGAGGCGCGGGACGGCGTGCTATACAC
>JAZGDV010000096.1:0-2870 GCA_036478175.1 Thermoplasmata archaeon | reverse complement strand
CAGGTCCGTTCCGCGGGCCGCCCAGAGGGTCAAGCGCGGCACCAAGTTGACCAGACCGTCGATGATGTTTCTGTCGAACCAATCGCTGAGCCGCGCGATGCCGAGGACGAAGCGACGCCCAAAGGCGTCATAGGCGTCGTCGATGTAGTAGCGCCTCTCGAGGAGCGTATGAAGGGCTCGACGCCCCGGCCCCGCCGTCAGGGAGGCGGAGGAGATGGCCCCCATGCGATAGATGAGAGTCGCCCATCCGAGGCCCACGGCGACGCCGAGGAGGGAGATGTAGGTGAGGAAGCTGTTGGGACCCGCGAAGGTTTTGAACAGGATGTCCAGCGGGGCCGTGAACTCCGCGTGGGCCCCCGCCACGAGCGGGTAGATGAGATTCCCGAAGCCTCCCAGAGGGAAGATCACGAGACCGAAGCCGACCGCAAGGACGGCCAAGACCACCAGCGGGGTCGTCATCACACGTGGCGACTCGTGAGGCTCCTTCTCCCATCGCGGCTGCCCCCCGAAGGTCATGAACCAGAGGCGGAACATGTAGAAGGCCGTCATGAAAACGGTCAGGATCCCGAGCAGCCACATCCAGAAGAGCAGCGGGTGCCCGGCGGAGGCAGCGAAGGTGGCAGCCAGAATCTCGTCCTTGCTCCAGAAGCCGCTTAGAGGCGGGACCCCGGCGATGGACAAGGCCGCCACCAACATGGTGAGGGAGGTGATCCGCATCCGCTTATGGAGGCCTCCCATCTTCCGCATGTCGTTGGTGGCCAGCGCATGAATGACACTGCCGGCCCCGAGGAAGAGGAGGGCCTTGAAGAAGGCGTGATTGGCGAGATGGAAGATGGCTGCAGAATACCCCTCCTGGGCCCCCTCCAGGCCGAGGTTCAGGGCGTAGCCTGCCGCCCCCAGTCCGAGGAACATGTAGCCCAGCTGGGAGATGGTGGAGAACGCCAGCACCCGTTTGATATCGTAGTTGGCCAGGGCCATGGTCGCTGCAAAGAAGGCGGTAAAGCCGCCGATGAAGGCGATAAAGAGGGCCGCGTCGAGGTTGGTGATGACAAGGGGGATGGTGCGGGCGGCGAGGTAGACACCCGCATTGACCATGGTCGCGGCGTGGATGAGGGCGCTCACCGTGGTGGGACCCTCCATGGCGTCCGGCAGCCACGCATGGAGGGGGAATTGAGCGCTCTTTCCGATAGCCCCAGCAAAGAACAGGAGGGGGACGATGAGGGTCAGCCGGAGCGGCAAGCCAGGCGCAAGGGCGCTCACCTCCAGGATGTTGAACGTCCCGAAGATAACGAACACCGCGATGACGCCGACGAGGAAGAGGACGTCTCCGACTCGGGTCACCAGAAAAGCCTTCTTGGCCGCCGCCGCCGCCTTGGGCTTGTGATACCAGTACCCGATGAGGAGGTATGAGCACAAGCCCATGATCTCCCAGAACATCAGGAGCTGGAGGAAGTTGTTCGCGGCAACCGCCCCCAACATACCCGAGACGAACAGGGCGATCTGCGAGTAGTACCGGGCCTTGTCCTTCTCGTGGCCCATGTACCCGACGGAGTAGATGGCGATAAGCAGGGAGAGGGAGGAGACGAGAGCCAGGATGACGACACTGAGACTGTCAATGAGGATGCCGAACTCGATCACGAACCCGGAGGACGGGGTTCCCAGCCAACGATACCAGATGACCTCCTGAGCCGGGAAGTTTCCACCGACCGCCCCGTTCAGCAGAGCTTGGATCAGGAGGCCAATGGAGAAGACGAACGACAGGCCCACCGCGCCGATGGTCCACGCCGCGCCTCCCTGCCACTGCCACCGCCCCGTGAGAAGGATGATGACGAAGGCGACCAGAGGCGCGGCGACGATCACCCAGGACCAGTCGACGAAGAAGGCCAGGTCACCACCTCAGAATCCGGATCTTGTCCAGGTTCACGGTGTGGTGGACGCCGTAGAGCACGAGAAAGACGGCGAGGCCGATGGCCAGCTCGCCCGCCGCCAGGGCGATGGCGAGCAGCGCGAACACCTGGCCCGAGACGTCGCCCGTGTAGGCCGAGAAGGCGACAAAGTTCAGGATGGCTGCGTTGAGGATGATTTCCACGGACATCAGGACGATGATGGCGTTCCGCCGCACCAGGATTCCGTAGAGCCCGATGGCGAAGAGGATGGCGGACAGGGAGAGCTCCCATTCGAGGGGAATCATGGCGCCTCCTCCTCCCGGCGCGCGAGAAAGATACCCCCGACCATGGAGACGGCCAGGACGAGGGCCATGACAATGATGCTGAAGACGAAGCGGCTGAAGACCTCCCGCGCCACCGCGGTGTTTGCTATCGCCACCGAGGAGGTGTTCCACGGGATCCCCACGAAGGACCCGATCATCAAGAGCGTGAGGAGCGTGAGCCCGATCAAGATTAACAGGCGCTCCCCTCTCATGGGACGTCCTCCATGGCCCGGGTCCGGGTCAGCATGATGCCAAACAGGAGAACCACGGGGACCGCCCCCGCGTAGATGAGAATCTGGATGATGGCCACGAACTCCGACTGAAAGACAAGGTAGATTCCCGCCATGGTCACCAGGCTCAAGGCGAGCCAGAATGCGGCCCACATCAGCTTCTTCGCGGTGACGACAAGAACGGCCGTAAGGACCTCGACGGCGGAGATGACCAGGAACACGAACTGGAGCGCGTCGACCATTCCGTTCCCCTCTACCGCTGCACTAGATCCACCCCTGGGCGTTCGCGTGAACCACAAGGACTGCCAGGAAGATGTTGAACAGGCCCAGGGGAATCAGCTTCCGCCAGCCGATGTTGAGAATCTGGTCGATGCGGATCCGAGGAACGGACCAGCTGATCCAGATGAAGATGAAGAAGACGAAGTAGATCT
>JAZGDV010000095.1:0-4863 GCA_036478175.1 Thermoplasmata archaeon | reverse complement strand
ATGGCCTCCACCTCCAAGGTCTCCTCCAACGAACGGCCAGGCATCTGCTCCAGTTCGCCCGCCTTGTAGGCCTCCACGAGACCGGCCACTTCCTCCATGGCCCGCTCGAGGACCTCCGCAATCTCGTCCTTCGCCTCCTGAGGGATGTCCTCGTCGTCGATGCCCGTGGTGAAGCCCCGAAGCATGATGGTCGCGATGGCGAACCGGGTGGCGTCGTCGATGAACTGGCGGGCCCGCTCGGTTCCGTAGTCCCGCGCGATTCGGTCGACGAGTTTTCCCTTGAAGGCGCCGATGGCGTTCTCGTCCATGACCCCTTCGCGAATCTTGCCCTTCTCGATCCGCACCACCGCGTCCTCCTCGTCCCCCCCAGAGCCGATAGAGGCACGGAAGGTGACGGTAAGGTCCTCTGGGAGGATGGTGCTGAAGAGGAGTTTCCCGCTCCAAAACGATTGGCCGTCCGCCTTCACGTCCGGCTTGGGGAGGCCCGTGCGCCCGACCACGGAGAGGAGGTAAGAGGTCTCGTCTCGCGTGAACCGGGCGCCCTTGTAGGTCATGAGGAAGGCGCCGGTGATATGGTCGTGGATGGCCCCGATGACCGGGCCGCCGAAACGGGGCGACAGGATGTGCTCCTGGACCTTCATGAGAATCTTCGCTTCAGCCCGCGCCTCCTCGCTCTGGAGAACATGGAGATTCATCTCGTCGCCGTCGAAGTCTGCGTTGTAGGGGGGACAGACGGCCAGGTTCAGACGGAAGGTCTTCCCTGCCATGACCCGCACCTGGTGGGCCATGATGCTCATCCGATGGAGGGATGGCTGCCTGTTGAAGAGGACGATGTCGCCGTCCACGAGCTGGCGCTCCACGACGTAGCCCAGCTCGACGGCGTCGGCCACGGTCTCCGCGTTCTTGTCGGTGACCCGGATCCGCCGCCCGTCGGGACGGATGATGTAGTTGACGCCGGGGATGTACTCGCCATTCTCGTCCGCCGGATTGGGACCCCGGATCACCCACTCCTTCACGATCTCCTGGTTGTACGCCTGGACGTGGACAGGGACGGTGAGCTCCCGGGCGGCCTGGTAGGGAATCCCCACCTCGTTGATGCTGATGAGGGGATCGGGGGAGATGACGGTACGGGCGGAGAAGTTCACGCGTTTCCCGCTCAGGTTGGAGCGAAATCGTCCCTCCTTCCCCTTGAGACGCTGCACGAGGGTCTTGAGAGGGCGCCCGGATCGATGTCGGGCGGGAGGAATCCCGCTGGTCTGGTTATCATAGTAGGTGGTGACGTGGTACTGGAGCAGCTCCCAGAGGTCCTCCACGATGAGCTGCGGGGCGCCCGCATCCCGGTTCTCACGCAGACGCTGGTTGATCCGCAGGACGTCCACCAGTTTGTGGGTCAGGTCGTCCTCCGACCGGTCTCCGGACTCAAGCGTGATGGAGGGCCGCACGGTCACGGGAGGGACCGAGAGGACCGTCAAAATCATCCACTCCGGACGGGCGACATCGGGGTTAATCCCCAAGGGTCGGAGGTCCTCATCGGGAATTCGTTCCAGCCGCTCGCGCACCTCCTTCGGTGTCAGCTTGTGGCCGTCCTCCCGGAAGGTCGTGGGCTTGTCCAGCGTGATCTTCATCTGGTCCGCCTTGCAGTGAGGGCAGACCTGGCGTTTCGTCGCGTCTCTCGCCGTCTGCTTCGTGATTTCCATCGTCCGCGGGGACTCGCCGCTGGCCGCGAGGGCGTCGCTCTTCCGCATCTCGTCCAGGTACTCCTGCTTCTCCTCCCGGCTGAGCAAGAGCCGGCCGCAGGCACGGCACGTGGACTGGAGGAGGATTTTGATCTCCTTGATGTAACCCACGTGGATGACCGGCATGGCGAGGTCGATGTGGCCGAAGTGACCCGGGCAGTCGTCTACGCGTCCGCCGCACGTCTTGCAACGCAACCCCGGCTCGATGACGCCCATGTGGAGGTCCATGAGACCCATGTCGATGGGGAACCCGTCGTCGTCGTAGGTGTCGGCCGTGATGATCTTGGTGGCGCTCATCCGACGGATCTCGTCCGGACTCAAGAGCCCGAACCGGAGGGCTTGGATCCGTTTCGAGACCCCATGGAGAGGCGCGGGCATCATCGAAGGTCCTCCAATTGGAGACGCATGGCCACCCCGAGAGAAAGCAGTTCATCCACGAGGAGCTTGAAGGCGTAGGAGGTCTGGACGGGGTAGATGTTGGAGTTGTTGCCACAGACGGTGCAGCGAAGGTTTCCCTTCCGATCTTTGATGGCGAAGTGGCCGCACTCGGGGTTCCCGCATACGTACAGGAGGATGCCGTCCGACTCGTCCAAGAGGCGGTCCTTGATCACCATGGCCGCCCCGTGGCCGATGAGGCAGTCCCGTTCCATCTCGCCGAAGCGGAGGCCGCCTTGCCGGGATCGTCCCTCGGTGGGCTGGCGGGTGAGGATCTGCACCGGTCCTCGACTCCGCACGTGGAGCTTCCCCGAGACCATGTGGTGGAGTTTCTGGTAGTAAATGGCCCCGATGAAAATCTCTGCGGGGATCATCTGGCCGGTCCTGCCGTCTATGAGGACCTCCTTCCCGTTGCTCTTGAACCCGTTCTTCACGAGGGCCTCTCGCAAAGCGTCCTCCGTCTCCCCGCTGAAAGGCGTGCCGTCTACCGAGCGTCCCTCGGAGGAGCCGACCTTGCCCCCGATCATCTCCAGGACGTGGGCCACCGTCATCCTCGAGGGGATGGCATGGGGATTGATCACGAGGTCCGGAATGATGCCTTGCTCCGTGAAGGGCAGGTCCTCTTGGGCGGCGAGGAGACCGACCACGCCCTTCTGGCCGTGGCGAGAGGCAAATTTGTCCCCCAGCTCGGGGATACGAAGGTCACGGATCTTCACCTTGGCCAGCTTGCTTCCGTTCTCGGATTCCGTGAGCATGACGCTGTCGACCCACCCCATCTCGCCGTGGCGCACCGTGATGCTGGTCTCGCGCCGCTTTTGCGGCGTTAGAAAGTCCGTCTCCTCCTCCAGGAACCGGGGCGGAGAAGTCTTTCCGATGAGAACGTCGCCGCCTCCCACCCCCACCTCGGGGCTGATGAGGCCGTCCTCGGGGGTCAGGCTGCCGTAGGCCAGGTCGGCGCGGGCACCGCGGACGTCGGGGCTCGGGGTCTCGAAATGGTCCTCCTGGCCGCCGGGGTAACGCCGTTCCTCGGCCTTGTAGGTCCGCATGAAGCTGGAGCGTCCGAGGCCGCGCTCCACGGAGGCCTTGTTGATGACGACCGCGTCCTCCATGTTCCACCCGTGGTAGGACATGACCGCGACGATGAAGTTCTGGCCTGCAGGACGGCGGTTGAAGTTGAGGAATTGCATGGCTTCGGTCTGGACCAGCGGCATCTGCGGGTAATGGAGGAGGTGGCTACGAGTATCGGGCCGAATGCGGTAGTTGGATGCCGCAAGGCCTAAGGACTGTTTGATCATGCCGGCGCCCATCGTGACGCGGGGCGAGGAATTGTGTTCCGCGTACGGGACGAGGCCCGCACTGACTCCAAGGATGACCAGGGGGTCAATTTCCATGTGCGTGTGCTCTTTCGTAAGAAGGCTCTCCCCTTCTATGGTGGACTGGCAGAAGTGACACCGGAGCTCCACGAGGCCCGCCTCGCTGCCGGGGTTGACCCAGTCTACGTCGCCCAGCGAGAGGGCGTGGTCGCAATGCGCGCAGCCAGGTGGCACGCCGTAGCCGTAGAGGGCGATGAAGGCGTCCTCCTCTTCCTCGGCGTCGATCCACTCCACAATCCCGTTGTCGATCATGTCGGTCCAGCGGAGCTTCCCGATGCGAAGGTCTTCCAGGTCCTTCTGCGTGAGGACCGGGATACCCTCTCGGAGCACAAGCAGTGGCCGTCGCATCCGGCCCTGGTCGCAGTTGATGATAATCTCGTTCATCGACCGGTCGAACCGGATGTTGACTTCGTGGCTTAGGAGTCCGGAGCGTCGCCGACCCCGGATCTCCTCGACGAGGGTCACGGGTTCCTCGTGGAGGCCCACGAGGTCTCCGTTGACGTACACACGAGTGAGCTGGGTCTGCTGTCCGGCCACACGACGGGTCCCTAGGTCGGCCAGGAGGAGCTTGACGGTGTCCTCATCGAACCCTTCGGAGACATCGATGACGAGGGCGGCGTTCTTGACCAGTCCGCAATTCTGCCCTTCCGGTGTCTCGTTGGGACAGAGGCGACCCCACTGGGTGGGGTGGAGATCCCGGGCCTCGAAGTGAGGTTGGCTCCGCGTCAAGGGGGAGGTCACCCGCCGCAGGTGGCTCATGGCACTCATGTGCGACGTCCGGTCGAGGAGTTGAGATACCCCCGCCCGGCCGCCCACCCAGTTCCCCGTGGACAGCGCGTGCAGCAGGCGCTGGGAGAGGAGGTCGGGTCGGATCGCAGCGGAAATCTTCAGCCCCTTCCCGCGGGCGTAGCTGCGCTCCAGCTGGTACTTCAGGTCCTTGATAAGGTTCGCGAAGGCCACGCGGAAGAGGTCCTCCATTAGGTCCCCCGCCAGCTTCAGGCGCTTGTTGGCGTAGTGGTCCTTGTCATCCTCGCGACGAAGGTCCAAGGAGAGCTCGAGGATCGTCCGCGCAATGCGACCCAGGAAGAGGGCCTTCTTGATCCGGCTCTCCTTCGTGTCGCCCAAGTGCGGGAGGAGGGAACGGTCCAAGATGGAGTCCACCTTGCGGATGCGGTACTCCTTGGCCTGGCCCGTGGCGAACTTTTTCTCTAGGTAGAGGAGCGCGTCCTCCTGGCTGAAGATCCCCGCGGGCGGGTAGAGCTTCTTGTTCTGGATCTCCTCCAGGTTCGCGTAGACGATGAGGCGCATCTGGGGGGTCG
>JAZGDV010000094.1:0-2943 GCA_036478175.1 Thermoplasmata archaeon | reverse complement strand
CGACGTAATAGCGGGCGATCCATTCCAGGGGAATGAGGTAGCTCGTGGTCTCGGGGGTCAGCTTCGCGTAATCGGAGATGACCTCGACCCGCCGTACCCGCATGCGGTCCCCGTCGAGGACCTTCAGCAGGTGATGGCGGATCCCGAGGGAGGGCGCGCGGTCGAACCAGAAGGCGCTCGTGCGGCAGAGCGTCTCCCCCTTCCGTGGGATCTGGGAGGGGATGACCTTGTCGAAGACCGAGATGTTGTCGGTGAAGCGGAACTCCAGCTCGTCCTCGTCGACCTCGTAGGCCTCTTTGACCTTCCCCACCCGCAGGAGCTTCATGAGGATCCTAGAATGGCAGGCCGATAAAGGGATTGCGGGTTTGCGATTATACCTTGAACCCTCCTCGTAGTTTCAGCGATCTCCTCACGCAAACATGATGGGATACCGGACAATTCCTATTGTCGGAATACGATGCGGCGAGAGGCTTTCTCCAACCTCTGGATCTGGGACAAGGTAGGAGACCGTCTCCCCTGGTACTGCCAGGTCGCCAACAACAAGATGCCGGCCAAGTACCTGATTGCTCAGCGGATCCCCTGCCAAGCTGAATTCAATGAGAGGAGTCTGGAGGAACTCTGGTCAGAACACGAACATGCCACCGAAGGATTCTTAGAGCTTTGGGACGAGATTCGATCGGGACGCACCGATCTTCGTGACCTGAACCCGGTCGAATCGTCTTTGGTCGATTTGAGCGCAGAGCTCGCTCACCGGATGCTCAAGAGCTGTATCTTCTGTCGTTGGCGCTGCAGAATCGATCGCTCAGTCGGGACGAAACATGGAACGTGTCAGCTCGAATCCGAATCTCGGATGAGTTCCTACTTCCATCACCGGGGTGAAGAACTTGTCTTCCGCGGCACCCAAGGTTCAGGCACGATCTTTTTCACCTCATGCAACCTCAGGTGCGTCTTCTGCATCAGCGGATCATCCTTCGTTATGACGGATGGGGGTCCGAGACAGATTTCCGATCTTTATGACGCAGCCGGTTTCGAGACAGAGTACGAGGGTGGGCATGTACGCTTCCCCGAGGAGCTTGTCGTCCAGTCCGGGGAGGGACAGCCGGTTCGTGTGACCAAGATATTCAGGCACCCGTTTAAGGGAAAACTCCTCCGCATCAAACCTCTCTACGCCCCTCCCATAACGGTTACACCGGACCACCAGATGCTAGCCGCTGAAGGGAAGGATGGCAGGCTCGTCAAGATTCCTGCTGGCGAGCTTTCCCCCAAACATTACCTCGCTATTCCTCGGTTCCAGACACAACAGCGCGACCAGATGTCCCTAGATGTCGTTTCTATCATCCGACCACACGCTGAAGCAGCGGTCTTTCGAACTCCCGTGAGGCTCCCCGACATTATGCAAGCATTGGCCATGTCCCAAACGGGGGCCACTTCTCGGGAGATCGGAGATAGGACCGGGTTCAACCCCACCTACGTTCGGGCCTTGCTTGGCAAGATTCGCAGGAAGGGGATACCTGAGGGCCATCGGCCAAACGGCGTGATATTGGAGGAAGGGACCGTCCGGCTGAAAACGGAAAAACGGCCCGGAATACCGGCGACGATCCCCATAAGCCCTCGTCTGGCGGAGTTTCTAGGCTACTACTGCGCAGAAGGATACACGACTCGGGCCAGCAATCGACCGAGTAGCTACACAGTCGCTTTGACGTTCGGACGACATGAAATCGCCCTTGTTCGGCGAACGTCAAAGCTCATTCGGGAACTTTTCCGGCTAGAACCCAAGATTGTCCGGAGAAGGACCGCTATCTCCGTCGAGCTCGGAAAGACCTCCCTTGGTCTCCTCCTCGGCGATCTCTGCGGGAGCAACGCCCACGCGAAACGGGTGCCGGAGTTCCTCTTTCATGCGTCTCCGGAGGTCGTGGAGAGCTTCCTCCAGGCACACGCCGCGGGGGACGGCTGTGTAACCGGCGGATACCTCTCCCTGAATACCGTCTCGCGAAGATTAGCAATGGGGTTGTTCGCGCTCTACCTCCGCCAGGGTCACCTACCGACATTCAACGTTTATGACCCTCCTCGAAGGAAGGAAATCGAGGGGAGACGCGTCCGGCAGTCCCGTCTCTACTATGTGAAAGTCCACACAAAGTTAATGAGGGAGGGGAACTGGGAGACGGCGAAGTGGGTTCGATACAAGTTCAGGGATAGGCATGTGCTCGTTCCCGTCCACCGCATTTCACGACGTGCCCACACGGGCTTCGTGTTCAATTTGGAGGTCGATGACGACACCCACACATATGCTGCCAACTTTGTTGGAGTAGGGAACTGCCAGAACGGCAACATTAGCCAAGACAAAGACAATGGGATTCCCGTAACCCCTGAGCAGCTCGCAGCCGCCGCCTGGCAGCTTCGGATGGAGGGGTGTCACAATATCAACTGGGTCGGCGGCGACCCCACGATTCACCTCCACACCATCGTGAAGGCCATCGCGCTCTTGGCCAAGAACCAGGTGAACCTTGAGGACCTCGACTACGTGTCCGCCGTCAAGGCCGATTTCGGCCGATCCCCGATCTCCGGGGAGAAGGGACGATACAACGGGGAGATCAACGTCCCCATGCTCTGGAACTCCAACTTCTTCATGAGCCCGGAGACCATGCGCATCCTCCGGCCCCTCATCGACGTCTGGCTCCCGGACTTCAAGTTTGGCAACGACAAGTGCTCGGTGTTCCTGGCCCGGACCCCGTGGTACTGGGAGACCGTGAGCCGGAACCACCAGCTCGTCTACGACTGGGGTGAGGACATGGTCATCCGCCATCTTGTGATGCCAGGCCACGTAGACTGCTGCACGAAGCCGGTCCTCAACTGGATCGCGGCCCACACGCCTGAGGCACTCGTGAACGTGATGGACCAGTACCACCCGGACTACGCCTGCAATCCTGGCGACCCGAATTACGA
>JAZGDV010000093.1:0-4993 GCA_036478175.1 Thermoplasmata archaeon | reverse complement strand
TGCCTCCCCGTTGTGTGTGGGTTACCCTCGTCCCCTTTTCGAGGCCCACCGGTTCGCCGTAACGATCCGCCAGATGCGGGAAATGTACGAGGACGCCATCGTCAAGGAGGGCGTCCGTCTCGGGTTGCCCGTATCCCTCCTCCTCGGCGGGCTCACCACCATGGAGGGGGCGCGCCACGGGACCTTTCACGAGTACCTGGACCGCGTCACGAGGGAATTGAAGTGAAGATCGGAGAGGTCGTCTCCGCCTCCGCGCTCCGCGGGCTGGAGGCCAAGCTGGACCTGGAGAACCCGGAGGATCTTCGGATCGGTTACCCCGTCATCGTCGAAGGCCGTCGCTACGACTTCTACTGTCTCGTGGAAGACGTGGTCAACGAGCCGTCTCGCATCGCGGAGCGCCTGGCGGGATCCCGTCTCCGGGACACCGTGATGCCCACCGGGATCGAAGAGGGGTATGGGGGCCCCATCTTCTACGCCAAGGCCGTCCTCAAGCCGATCCAGCTCATCGAGAAAGAGACGGGACGGCTGTCGGAACCGCAGACCATCCCTCCCTACTTCTCGGAGGTCCGCCATGCCCGGGAGCCGGACGTGGAGCTCATCTATGAGAAGACCCCTCGGTCGGCTTCTCTGGGCACGATCCGAGGCGTCACCCAGTTCTATGTCCACCTGGACTTCGAGCGGCTCACCGAAAAACCCTTTGCCATCTTCGGCCGGACGGGGATGGGCAAGTCCATCCTCAACAAACTCGTCTGCCTAGGGATCCTTGGAGGAAACGTCGGCTCTGTCCTTGTCTTCGACATGCACGGGGAATATGGGGTCTACTCTCGGACCGACAAGACGGAGGGGTTGAAATTCTACTTCCCGGAGCGGGTGGAGGTCCTATCCCTGGACCCGAAAAACAAGGAGGCTCGGCCTTTCCTCCTCAACGCCGAGGAGATCCGCCCCCAGGACCTCATCGTTGCCCTGCAGGACCTGAATCAGAACATGATCGACGCGATTTACGAAATCGCCAAGCGACGGCCGGCCAATCTCCTAGCCGCGATAGAGGAGGCGGACCCCGAGAAGTTCGACGAAAGTCGTATCCACCCCACGGTCCTCAACGCGCTGAAGCGGCGGGTGCGCCGCCTCGAGCGCCTCCCCTTCCTCCGTCCCACCGCCAAGGACGCCTTCTCCACGATGGTCTCCCTCGTGCGGCAAGGCAAGTCCCTCGTATTGGACTTCGGGGACTTCGGCACCGACGAGATGGTCTACCTGTTCGTGGCCAACGTCTTGGCGCGCCGGTTCTTTGACCTGTACACGGACAGGAACGAGGAGTTCCCGCGCCTCATCGTGTTCTTAGAGGAGGCCCACAAGTTCCTGGATCCGGCCATCGCCAACTACACCATCTTCAGCAGACTAGCCCGGGAGACTCGGAAGTTTAACCTGATTCTCGCTCTGGTCGACCAGCGCCCCTCGAAGATCGACGACGAGGTGCGGAGCCAGCTGGCCAACCGGCTTGTGATGTCTCTCAAGGAGCCCAGCGACGTGACCTCGGCCTTGGCGGGCGTCCCCGACCGCTCCATGTGGGAGAACATCATCTCTACGATTCCCGCCCGGGTGGTGACCGTGCTGGGGGACGCCATTCGCATCCCCACGGTCATCGACGTCATGCGTTACGACGACCTACACGTACGCGATCATCTCTTGGGTGGGACCGCGACCGACGCGAAGCTGGATCGTCTCGCGAGCCGGACCGATGAGGTGCTCGAACCCTGACGCCATGAGAGCAACACCCAAAACTATAATGCCGTCCTCCACCCGGTTCCGCTGAGGCCCCGTGCTCCAGGTCATCGAGCCCCTCCCCTTCCTCGCCGTCGCTCTCTCTTTCACCTCCGCCGTTTACCTCGCGGTGGGGGTCGTCCTGGCCTACCTTGGCAGGGCGATCTGGGGTCGCCTGATGACGGTGGTGGGGCTCATCCTCGGCGGGTCGGTGGGGTATCAGAGTGGCGTCCTCATCCTCCCCGGGTTCGGGGGCATCGCCCTGGCCGTCGTGGGGGCCTTGCTAGGCGCCATGGCCTTCACCTGGCTCGTGGAGGTCGCCCTGGCGGGGATGGCGGGGTTCCTGGGCCTCTACGTGAGCTACCGCAGTTTCGTGGATCTCGGCGTTCTGGAGCCGAGCTTGGCCCTCATCGCGGGCCTCGTCACCATGCTCGTGGTCTTCTCCTTCGCCTTCTACTACATGGATCGTATCATGAGCTACGTCACGGCCCTGGTGGGGGCCGTCCTGGCGGGGGTGGGTCTCTTCCTCATGACCAACGACCTCGTCCTCAGCATCTCGGCGGCCGTAGGGATGGGAGTCGCCGGGGCCGCCGTGCAGGAGCTCCTCGTGAAGCCCTACGTGGCTCGTTTCAAGAAGGCCTCCCGAGCCGCTGCCCAGCCCCGGAAGGAGTAGCCATTTTCGGCCACCCCCCTCCTCCCCGATCTTATATCGCCATCCCGTCGCACACGCGCGACCGTTCCGACGGGAGGACACATGGAGATGGAGCTGAGGGCCAGCCCTCCCCGGCTCTACACGGGGAACCGGGTTCTCGACGGATTCCTTGGAGGCATCGCCCCGGGCCGTCTTACCTTCATCAACAGCGCCAGCCCTTTCGTTCACGACCTCGTCTTCATGATGACGGTCCGCCACGTGCTGGACTTCGAACGGGAGGCGGTTTTCGTGGATGGGGGGAATTCCATCAACCCCTACGCCCTCGCCTCCCTCGCCAAGCGGTTTGGGAGCACCCGCCAGGAGGTGCTAGGTCGTATCCGGGTCGCCCGGGCCTTCACGGTCTACCAGATGACCTCCCTCCTTCTGGAGTCCCTGGAGGAGGAGGTGCGGGCGGGCCCGGGCCTCCTGGTCCTCTCCTGCCTTCCCAATCTCTTCCTGGACGAGGAGGTGGAGTACGAGGAGGTGTATCACCTGCTCCGCCGAGGCCTGCGGAAGGTACGGGAGCTGGTGCAGGAGGAGGAGCTCATCGGTCTGATGACCAATCACGGCCTGTCGCAACTCTTCCGACGGCGGGGGATCGGAAACCTTCTCCACCAGATGGCGGACCGGATCGTCCAGATCCGCTACGTCAAGGGGGGCCTCCTCCTCTCCCTGCCCGAGGAGGGCCGGAGCCTCCGTTTTCTCCCCGTCCGGCCCGATCAGGCGGTGCTCGAGGACTACGGGGAGATGGAGCTGGGCACCCTGGTCGTCCCCAAGGTCCTGCGTGGCTCCCCTCGCGACACGACAGGCCGGACGCGGCAGGCGGAGCTCCCCGCCTTCTCCTGACGGTCGGCCACTTTCGCCCTCCTCCCCTCGGGACCTTAAGGAGGGGGACGTCCTCGAACGACCATGGGTCGGACCGTTCCCACGTATCGAGTGCACCTGGAGGGGATCCTAGGCTCTTGGTCGAACTACCGGCGTGCCTTGCGGCAGCAGGACCGCGGGCTCTTCGACGCGGTCGCCCTGAAGGCGCGTCAGCACGCCTCGGCGGCCAGCTTCTGCGCCGACTTGGACCCCCTCGAGACCACCCTCCTCTCGATTCTCATCGAGATGCAACGGGAGATTCAGGAGTTGCGAGCACGAGGAGCGCTGGAGTAGGTCTCACGAAGCGAAGACGATCTCGGCCTCTCGACCCAGGAAACGCCCCAGATCGAAGGCCTCCTCTTTCACGGCCTGGCGGACCATCCCATCGAATGCCTCGAACGGCTCCACCGTGACCGTCAACCGCCTTCCCCGTGCCTTCTGGGTCCAAACCCCTGCGACTCGCCCGTTGACGAGGACCACCTGAGAAATCCATCCTGCCTTTCGGTAGACCCGCTTGTAATGCGCTTCCTCCACGAGGTGTCCCTTGTCCTTGTGTCCCAGGAGGAAGGTGTCGAAATACGGGAGAAGGCGGACCGAGGTCCGGGCGTCCGGCTCGGCCCGCAGGTCGTCAACCTCCGTGGCGAGCATCTGTGCCTCCTTCTCGTCGACGACGACGGTCTGGAGGTCATCCCCCGCCCGGTCCCAAATCCCTCGGACGGCCCCCATGCGCATCCCCGACCAAGCAGCGAAGTCCTGCGGGGTGGCGGGGCCGTAGGCATGAAGGTACCGCCTTAGCAGCTCCGTCTCTGCCTGCTCCGGGGGTATCGTCGCCCGGCGGCCCACCCAATCGTCGAGCAGGACGAAGGTGATTTCCTGCCCCTGGTTGGGGCCAAAGCAAACCTTTCCCTCGATGGTGGCCAAGCGGATCACGCCGCCGTACCCATGCTCCACCCACTTCCTCGCCCGCTCGCCCACCCGCTCCACGACCGCCTCGCCCAATGCACGGCGAGTCAGAGGGCCCGAGGCCAGGGCCTCTTCCGCGGCACGAGGCATCTGGTAGAAGTCCTCCTCCCGGAGGCCATAACGCTGCATCCACTGCCGTTCCCGAAAGAGTCCCTCCCTGCGCAGGCCTGCGAGGTAGACACCCAGCTCGTCCACCGGCAGGAGGTGGACCGTCCCACGCATGACCCAGAGTTTGACCAGGGTTCGTTTTTCCCAGAGGGCGGTCTCCACGTCCTGGGGCGTCAACTCCTGAACCCGGGTCCACAGGGACGTCTTCGCGGCGGAGTCCACCTGGGCTTGGATCCCCCCTGCATCCCGGGCGACTGCGGAGACCTGGCCCTTTGGTGCCCGTTCGTGAAGGTGATGGTGATGCACCCGAAACGCCGCGACTTCGGCGGCGGAGATCTCGATCGTGGGGCGGTCTCTCGTATTCTTCACCTCTCAAAGGGGTCCAGGAAGTCCAAAGAGATGTCCTGGAAACCTTTAAAGATGGGACACTTCATAATGTTCTAATGGTAACGGGGAAGCGAATCGCGGAGATTCTGGAGGGCTATGACGACCTCGTCATGGCCACCGTCTGCTCTCATTCCTCCCTCCAACTTTTCCACGGGGCCCGCCAGGAAGGGTTCCGAACCCTGGGCATCGCGATCGGGCAGCAGCCGAAGTTCTACGATGCCT
>JAZGDV010000092.1:0-9033 GCA_036478175.1 Thermoplasmata archaeon | reverse complement strand
CCACAACCACGTCCACGCCTCGCTTCCCCGAGAGCTCCCAGGCCACTCGCTCGAAGGGCTCTTCGGTGTAGTTAATCACCTCGTCCGCCCCGAGTTGGCGGGCCCGATCCAACTTCTCTTGCGTGCTCGACGTGGCAATCACTCGCGCCCCGGCGTGTTTCGCGATCTGGATGGCCGCGCTCGAGACCCCTCCGCCGGCCCCGAGGACGAGGACCAGTTCCCCGGGCTGGACGGCGGCCCGGGTCATGAGAAGCCGCCAGGCCGTCATGAAGGTCGTCGGAGCGGCCGCCGAAGGCTCCAGAGGGACCCCGTCCGGCAAGGGCAACAGGTTCTCCCCAGGCACCTTCACCAGCTCGGCGTAGGTGCCGTCCACGTGTTCACCCAGGATCTGGTACTCCACGCACAGAACCTCGTCCCCCCGGCGACAGGCGTCGCAGGTCCCGCAGGTGAGGCTCGGATCGATGACCACCCGTTCCCCCACGGCGGCCGTCTTGACCTCCTTGCCCACGGCCTCCACCACCCCTGCGCCATCGGCGCCGAGAATGTGCGGGAACTTGAGGCCGAGGCCGGGCCATCCCTCCCGGACGAACACGTCAAGTCGATTGAGCGCGGAGGCCTGAAGGCGGACGAGGGCCTCGTCGTCGGCAATCTCGGGATCGGGCAGGTCCCGGTAGTCCAGGACCTCAGGTCCGCCGTGCCGGTCGATGGCGACGGCCTTCACGTCCCGTCCATCGGCTGCTCCATTAACCCTTTTCCGGGTCTCGCCTCTGAGGCACGGGGTCGTTCCTGCCGGACGATCGTAACCCTCCCGAAATCCTGCCGCTAACCTACCGGTTAAGTAAGCCCCGGCACCTCGAACCATGAGGTGAGAACACGACAAAGCGCGCTCTCCTGACCATTGATATGACCAACGACTTCACGCTTAAGAGCTACAATCCGAACCTGGCTTTCGATGGGGCGTTGGCGATTGTTCCCCAGATTCGACGGCTGCAGGACGCCTTCCTCGACGCGAACCTCCCGGTGATCTACAGTACGGACCGGCACCTGCCGACCGACTTTGAACTCAAGAAATGGGGACCGCACTCCATGAAGGGATCCGACGGGTCCAAGATCGTGGAAGGGCTGCGGACGGACGGCGTTCATACCCTCGAACGGGAGTGGAGACCCGACGATGTCGAGAAGGTTGATGCGGAACACCGATTGTGGGAGGTAGAGAAGGGAACCTACAGCCTCTTCACGGACAACGGAGGCCGCCCCACGGCCATGGACACCGTCTTGGAAAACCTGGGCTTCGAGGCCGGGGACGAACTCTACATCACGGGCGTTCACACGAACTGTTGTGCCAAGCACGCGGCGATGGATGCCTTCTTTCGAGGGTACGTCCCCGTGACGATTCGCGACGCGACCGCTGGCTTTCAGGACCCGGACGGTGATCTGGGCATGGGTCCGGAGGAGGCCCTCAACTACGCCCGGTTTTGGTACGATGCCAAAATTCGGACCGTGGACGAGGTCCTGAAAGGTCTGGCCTAGCTGTCGCCGCTTGCGCGCCGCTTTCCGGCCTGGGCGATGGCCCCGGCCCGTCTCACCTCGCCCTCCTCGTCCTCCGCCACGAGATAGAAAATGTCCGATCGGAGATCCCGCAGGTGAGGGGACCGGGCGACCAATCCGTTCTCGACGAGAATGGCCACCGCATGGCGCACCGTGCGGGGCGGGAGGAGCGTCTTGGCCGCGATATCCCGGGCCGTCATCGGACCCTCGTATTCGATGGCTTTGAGGACCAGCTTCGCGCTGGGTGGCATCTTCATCAGCTCCTCCGTGGAACGAACACGTCGCAGGGCCTCCAGTCGGCCGGTGGAACCGCCGTTCATCCGAATCAGATGCCCCACGCGCCCGCCTTGAATTTCGACCCTTTCCTCGACGCGCTGCCGCTGCAGACCGTCGATGATGACCTCGCAATCGGACCGGGCGCTAATGTCGGTGAACTCCAGGATCGACTGGTCCGACACGACAAGGGGCCGCCGGGAAACGTCCATGGAGTTGACGGACACCACCACGAAGACACGAGACTGGGGCAGGACCAGGGGACCCCCCGCGGAGAGGGCGTAGGCAGAGGACCCGGTCGGGGTCGCGACGAGGACGCCATCGCTGTAATCCCGATAGACCTCCTCCCCGTCGATGGTGAGTTTGTACTCCATGAGCGTGGCGGTCTTCGCAGGGAAGACAGCCACCTCGTTCAGGGCGGCGGGCAGGAGCGTCTCGTCGACGGTCACGGAGAGGCGCTGACAGGCCTCGAGGCCGTATTGCCCTTGCCCTACCCGCCGGAGTCCCTCCTCCAACGCGTCGAGCGAAATGTCGGTCAGAAAGGCGGAACCGGTGGCGTCGTTCACCCCCAGGATGGGCACCTCCGCATCCCCGTACTCTTGGAAGGCCTTCAGGACGTCCCGATCGCTGCCCAGGACGAGGATGAAGTCCGCCTCCCCCAGGTCCCCACGGTCCGCCGGGAGGGAACCCGTCTGAATGCCCAGGTCCTTCAGGACCTCGCGGACGTGCCCCTCGATGTTCCGGGAACCCGTCCCTGCAGAGGGACCGCCGGGAAAGGGAGTCAGAAGGACTCGCACGCACCTGACTACGAGCGCCGGGATAATAATCTCTCCGGGGGCCTGGCCGCCTCCCGCCGGGCCATTCTCAGACGTGATAGCGCCTCGAAAGCCTTTAAATAAGCTCCCGTGGGACGAGCGCCCATGATGGAAGAGGAGCGCCCCCGGGAGGACGCCCCCTCGGAGGCCCCTGCGGCTCCGCAGGCCCCGGCCCCACCTGAGGCCGTCCACGAGGACGTGGACCACGAGACCAGCCTCCAGGAGGCCAAGGCGGCCCAGAAGAAGGCCACCTACCAGGAGAAGGCGAGCAAGCTCAAGGCCAAGGCGGCCAAGCTGAACGCGAAGGCCCAGACCCTCCGTGCCAATGCCGAGACGCTGGAGGACAAGGCTCGCCGCCTCGAACTGAAGGCGCAGGAGTACGAGGCCCGCGCCTAATAAAAGGTTAAACGGCGCTCGGGTTTGCGAGGCAGTTGGTCGCCGCATCCGCCCCGGGCAAGCTCATTCTCTATGGCGAACACGCCGTTGTCTTCGGCGAGCCCGCCCTCTCCGTGGCGATCTCCCGGCGAACGCGTGTGGAGGCACGGCCGGGTAGGCGGACGGAGGTCAATGGGCATCCTCTGGAGGAAGAACAATACCCGTACGTGGCCGAAGCACTCCGCGCCACGAACCACGATGAATCCCTCACTCTAACCATCCAGTCCGACATTCCCATGGCCTCGGGAATGGGGTCTTCCGCGGCGGTAACCGTCGGCCTGCTCGCCTGCCTTCAGGGCGCCCCGGGGCCCCTCCAGGAAGAGGAGATCGCCCGGACGGGATTCGAGGTCGAACGCGCCGTCCAGGGTCGGGCGAGTCCCATCGACACGACGACCGCCACCCACGGTGGGGGCATCCTGCTTCTCAAGGAGCGGGAGGAGAACTTCCTGTGGAGCTTCGAGAAGGGAGAGACCCGCTGGAACCTGCATGGCTCCCCCCTGCCGGAGATGACTTTCGTGGTGGGAAGCACGGGGATCGAGGCGCCCACCGGCCCCCTCGTGGCGCAGGTTAGGAAACGCGTGGAGGCCCGGGCGGGGGCTCGGAAGACGGTTGAGTGCATTGGCGAGATCGCGTTGGAAGGAGTCGAGGCCCTTCGGCGGGGTGACCTTGAACGGGGGGGTGAGCTGATGCTGGAAAATCATCGCCTCTTGAACGCACTCGGGGTAGGCCATGTCGCCTTGGACAAGCTTGTGGCGGCCAGCATGCCGCTCTCCTTCGGGGCAAAGCTGACGGGCGCAGGCGGCGGAGGGAGCATGATCGCCCTGACCGATGACCCAGTTGGGGTAACACGGGCCCTCAGGAGCGCGGGCGGGAGCGCCTTCGCGGTCTTGACGGTCCCCACGGGAGTTCAGCTTGAGCGCGAACCTTGAGTCGGCGTCCGGGCCTTGGGACGGAGGGGACCTCCTCGTCCGGAATATCGGCCGGCTCCTGACCCTGGGCGGATATCGCCGGCCGAGGCGAGGGAAGTCCCTCCTGGACCTTGGGGTCCAGGATGGCGCCGCGGTCCTCATCGAGAGGGGGATTGTCACCGCGGTGGGCCCCGAGGCGAAGGTCATGCGGGAAGCGCGCAGCGTGGACATCCTGGACGCCGGAGGCCGTCTGGTCCTCCCGGGTCTGGTAGACGCCCACTCCCACGCTGCTTTTGTCGGGTCCCGAGCAGGGGAACTCGCCGACCGCCTGAAGGGGAAATCTTATCGGGAAATCGCACGGGAGGGCGGGGGTATCCTCCGAACCGTTCGGGCGGTGCGGACCGCCTCGGAGGAGGAGATCGTCGAGGAAACGGTGCCTCGACTCCGCCGGATGATCGCGCACGGGACCACCACGGCAGAGGTCAAGTCAGGGTATGGCCTGGACGGGGAATCGGAGACCAAGATGCTCGCGGCCATCGCGCGACTGAATGATCGGGTCCCCACCACCCTCGTGCCCACCTTCCTAGGAGCCCACGCGATTCCTCCTGAGTTCGCCTCGGACGCCGAAGGATATGTGGACACCCTCGTGGACACTCTCATCCCTACCGTGGCCGACCAAGGCCTCGCGCGGTACTGCGACGTATTCGTTGAGGGCGGGTTCTTCAACCCCGAGCAGGGACGCCGCATCCTCCTGGCTGGGCAGGAAGCGGGCTTGCCCTCGAAGGTGCACGCCGATGAGCTCACCGCGTCGGGAGGCGCCGAACTGGCCGCGGACGTGCAGGCCGTCTCGGCGGACCACCTTCTCTTCGCCGGGGAAAGGGGACTTAACGCGCTCGCCGAGAGCGGAACGTTGGCCGTCCTCCTTCCCGGCACATCCTTCAGCCTGTTCGACCTGCCTTACGCCGACGCCCGTCGGATGATCGAGACCGGCGTATCCGTGGCCCTCGGCACCGACCTCTCCCCGAACGCCTGGATTGAATCCATGCTCTTCGTAATCTCCCTCGCCTGCTACCGCCTCCGGATGCGCCCGGAGGAGGCCGTTTCTGCGGCCACGTGGAACGCCGCGTGGGCCGTGGGTCTCGCCTCGGAGGTCGGCTCCGTGGAACCAGGCAAGCGGGGGGATCTCGTGGTTCTCGAGGCCCGGGATGTCCCGGAGATTCCCTATGGGATCGCCCGAAACCTCGCGCACACCGTCATTAAGGACGGCACGGTCGTCTCCCGCGAGGGTCGCCTCACTCCGAGGGAGGAGCCAGGCTAGCGCCTTCCAGCCGGGAGTGGGCCCGGACGTGCATTTCGTCCCCGAGGACGCTGTCGAGAATCTCGACGTCCTCCTCCACCATGCAGGCGGTCGACAGGACGCTGCCCCGGACGCGGCTCCGCCAACCGATGTGGCTATCCTCCATGACGATGGAGTCCTCCAAGTCCACGTCTCGATCCAGGAAGACCCCGTCGTACACGCACGACCGGCGCACGCGAACTCCCTTCGAGAGGGTGGCCCCCCGACCGACGTAGCTGGGACCCACGATTTCGACCCCCTCGCTGATCCGGGCTTCCGGGGAAATGAGGACCGGCCCTTCGCTCTTCACCCCTTTTAAGGCAGCCTCCGTCCCCGTTCGCCGGATCACTTCCAGGCTTGCCCGCCAGAGGTCTTCGGGCCGACCAATGTCCATCCAGAGCCCTTCCAGTTCCATGCCGTAAAGCGCTTCGCCCTTCTCCAACAAGAGGGGGAAGAGGTCCCTAGAGAAATCGAAGGTCTTCCGTTCCGGCACGAACGCAAGCACCTCGGGTTCGAGGATGTAGATGCCCGCATTGATCAGGTCCGAGAAGGCTTCCTCGGGCGCGGGCTTCTCCTGGAAACGGACGAGGCGGCCCTCCGCGTCCACCTTGACCACTCCGAACTGGCGCGTGTCCTCGGCACGGGTGAGGGCCATCGTAGCGAGGGCCCCACTTCGGGTGTGACCCTCGAAGAGTTTCTTGAGGTTCACATCCGCCAGGACATCGCCGCTCGCGACCACGAAGGTCGCGTCCATGAAGTCTTCGAGGGTCTTCACGGCCCCGGCGGTTCCCGCGGGGACGGCCTCGAAGGAGAACAGGATGGAGGCGCCGTAATCGAGGCCGTCTCCGATCCGCTTGATAACCCGATCCGACATGTAACTCGTTGCGACGATGATCTCGCGAAAGTCCGCGGAGGCCAGGGAGCGGAGCACGTAGTCGATGCACGGCTCCCCCGCCACGGGCAATAGGGGCTTGGGAACCGTCTCGGTCAGAGGCCGGAGCCTCGTCCCGTACCCTCCCGCCAGGACCACCGCCTTCATGGCTAGAGCTCCAGTTTCTCGCCCTTCCGAAGGGTCGCAATGGCCTCATCCACCGCTTCGGCCAGCTTCTTTTCGTCCTCGAGTGCTTCGCGGACGACGGCCTTCTGCTGCTTCACGAGCGCCTTCGCTTCGGTGCGCTCCTGACGCCGGGATCGCTTGATCGAGATGACCTCCTTGCGCATCTCCATGGCCCGTTGATGAGAGTGGTCCGCCCTCTCCTTGACCTTCACGAAGAGCTCGTGGATGCGGTTGGCCTCGGCGGTGAGGACGGACACTTCGTCCAGCTTCTCGTCCAGCTCGCGGCGTAGGACCTGGGCCTGTTCGGACTTGGTGACGACCTCCTGGTGCTCGGTCTCCGCCCGTTGGAAGTGGTCGTCGATGGCGACGTCGACCTCTCCGACCTCGCCTAGGACTGACTCGTGGTCCCGCTGCAGGGCCTCCAGTTCCGCGAGATCCTTCCGGGCCTGCCGCAGGTTCTCCAGCACGCGGCTCTCCTCGGTAAGGCTGAGCGATTGGGTCTGCTGCTGCGTCTCCAGCTTCGTCGCCTGGTCCCTGTGTGTCCGGACCTGGGCCTCGACCCCGCCCTTTAGGCGACCACGAAGCTTCCGCTTGATCTGGATGAGCTCCTTGGCGCGTCGTTGGAGGTCGTTCCGCCTCGCTTTGTGGTCCCGGACCTCTCTGAGGAGCTGAGATCGGCGATCGCGAATCGCGTTCGCCTGCTGGCGCACCGGGCCCTTCTTCTCGTTGAGTAGATCCCGTGCCTCCCGGACAACTCGCGCTTCCGCGTTGAAGTGGTCCCGCTTTTCGATCAGGTTCTGATACCGCTGCTCGGCCTGTTGCTGTTCGGTGAGGTCCTTTTTCCGGGCCATCGGGGCCACCACCACTCTCTCTGGAACCGTTTTAATCTTTCGAAGGGAAGAGCCGGCGGGTCAAGCCGGCCATCTCCTCGGGCTGCATCCCGTCGGCACGCTGTCTGGCGAGGGGGTCTCCCTGGAGGGCCTCCTCGATTGCCCCTTCCGGCCGACCCAGGGAGGGTGCGGCGAGGCGGAGGGCATTCAGGGCGGTCTTCCGGCGATGCATGAACAGGGCGTCGACGACCCGGAAGTATGCGTCCCGGTCGACCGGAAAGGGTGGATCTCTCGCATCAATCTGGACGACGGCGGCATCGACCTCCGGAGCGGGCCAGAAGGCCGAACGTGGGATCGTCCACCGAACCCGGGCCTCTGCTCGATAGTGAATCTTCACGGACAACCGGGAATACGCCCTGGTGCCAGGCTCCGCCACGACCCGTTCTGCAAACTCTCGCTGCAGGGTCAGGACGGCCCGTTCAAAGGGGATGTCGAGAAGGCGTCCCAGGAAGGGGGAGGAGATTTCAAAGGGCAGGTTGCTGACCACCTTCTCGTATGGGGGCAGCGTGACGCGGAGGACATCTCCGATCAGGAGCTCGAGCTGCGGGAACCGCTTCCGAAGATATTTGGCCAGGAGCGGATCCTTCTCAACGGCGATCAGGTTCCGGGTCCGGTCCAGGAGAGGCGCGGTGAGGATGCCCACACCCGGTCCCACTTCCAAGACGGTCTCCCCGGCCTGGATCTCGCCCAAGGCCACAATCTCCTCGGCCGCGGCACTGGATAGGAGAAAGTGCTGGCCCCATCGCTTCGAGGGTCGGGTCCCCAGCTCGCTCAGTATCTCTTGAATCTGCCCCGCCTTCATGGCTGCACCCGAGGTTGCGGGATCGAGGTATCAGACAATGACAACGCTCTGGACGTCGTGGTGCCGGCTGATGAGCTCCCGCGCGAGGCGGAGATTGCTTCCCTCCTTCCCGATGGCGCGACCCTTTCGCAAGGGGTCGACCTGGACCGAAGCATGGGTGGCCTCGCCGCGATCCTCGAACGTCACCTCACGGACGCCGTAATTGCGGAAGATGTTCTTGATGAACCGGGTGGGGTCCTCGCTGTGCTCCACCACCTGGACCTCCCTATGAAGGACCCGCCGGAGTTTGTTCACGTTCTGACCGCCCTTGCCCACGGCCTGGCCAATCTCCCCCTCCTTGACCACGAAGAGGACCTTGGACTCGGACTCCAGGCAGTCGATGGGGGGGATCTTGGAGACGTCCTGAAAGAGGGTCATTTGCCGTAGGGTCTCCCCCGTAAAGGTGATGGCCGCCATCCCGTCACCTACCGCTTCAAGATTTTGGATTTTCCGGGGTCCAGAACGGCAACGGTGGAAATGGAGAAGGGCTTCCCGCAGGCCGCCCCCAGTTCCACGTTGCTGCCCGGGAACTCCTCGACGGGCACGTCCTCCGGTGCCCCTAAAAACTCATCGGGGCAGTTGCTGGCCCTGATAACGAGGCGCGCTTGGTCCGACTGGAGGGCCCGACGCACCTGATGCAGGCCGAGGACCACGTGGCCCGTTTCGATGGCTTGGCGGAGGAGGCCGGCGAGATCCGCCATGGCCTACCCTTCCTTGGACGGCGGCCGGTAGACAAGGTTCACCGCCCCGGTACCGAGGGTGACCGGCTGCCCGACGATGACGTTCTCCGCCACCCCGTCCAGGTAGTCCACCTCCCCCGTCACGGCGGCCTTCAGCAGATGGTGCGAGGTAATCTCGAACGCCGCCCGAGCCAGGACGCTGGACTTCCGGCCGGAGATGCCGTGGCGCCCGATGGCCTTGACGTCCCCG
>JAZGDV010000091.1:0-5087 GCA_036478175.1 Thermoplasmata archaeon | reverse complement strand
ACCGTGTTGCGCTGGCGTCGGATGCAGGGCTACCACGTCTGGGACCAGCCGGGGTACGACATGCACGGCCTCCCAATCGAGGTGCTCGTAGAGAAATCTCTAGGCATCCAGAACAAGCGACAGATTTAGGAGGAGGTTGGAGTCGCCGAGTTCGTCACGCAGGGTCGGGCCTTTGCCTTGGAGCGCCTCTCCCTCATGACCGCGTCGTTCCGGCGGATGGGCGTCTGGATGGACTGGGACAACCCCTACATGACCATCACGAACGACTACCTCCAGTCGGCGTGGTGGACGCTCCGACGCGCGCACGAGAAAGGACTGCTGGTGCGCGCTAAGCGGGCTCTCGAGTGGTGTCCACGGTGTGAGACACCCGTCGCCGCCAACGAGATTGAGTTCTGGGACGAGACGGACCCCTCCATTTACGTCGAGTTCCCCGTCGTGGACCGAGAGGAAAGTCTCCTCATCTGGACGACGACCCCCTGGACCCTACCCGCCAATCTGGCCGTGGCGGTGAACCCGGCCTTGACCTATGCGGCGGTTCACTATCGTCGCGATGGCGCGGAGGGGACCGTGTGGGTGGCCGAGGAGAATGTCGCCACCGTGATGAAGGAGGCCGGCATCGAGGAATTTGAGGTCGTTTCCACGGCGAAGGGAGGTGATCTCGACGGTCTCGAATATCGGCATCCTCTCGAGGAAGAAGTGCCCGCCCAGACCCGTTTCAGAGGAGATTGGGTCCACCGGGTCCTCACCTCGGACACCGTCACAGGGGAGTTTACGGGTCTCGTGCACATCGCTCCCGGCCACGGGTCGGAAGACTTCGAGATTGGCCGCCAGCGCGGCATGGAGATCTTCAGCCCCATCGACGAGGCGGGCCGATTCACAGAGGAGGGGGGAAAGTACGCGGGCCTCCCGACCAAGGAGGCGAACGAAGTCATCATGGGCCATCTCGAGGCTCGCGGGGCCCTCTTCCTCCGCGGGGAGATTGTCCACCGGTATGGGCACTGCTGGCGGTGCAACACGCCCATTCTGTACCGGGCGACGGATCAATGGTTCGTCCAGATCACGAAAGTGAAGGACCGCATGCTGGCCGAGGTAGAACGGGTGGCGTGGACCCCGGACTGGGCGGGGAGCGCGCGTCAGCACGATTGGGTCGAGAACGCCCGAGACTGGACCGTCTCCCGCCAGCGCTACTGGGGCATCCCCATCCCGATCTGGGAGTGCGCCAAGGGCCATCGGCGTGTCATCGCTTCCGCCTCGGAGCTGCGGGGCGCTTCCGGGTTCAAGGAAGACATGGACCTGCACCGTCCTTGGATCGACGAGGTCACCCTGGTGTGCGAAGAGGACGGCGAAGAGATGCGCCGGGTGCCCGACATTCTCGACGTCTGGTTTGACTCCGGCGTGGCCACATGGGCGAGCATCGGCTACCCCCAGAATCGGGAGGTGTTCGACCAATGGTGGCCGACCCCATGGATCGTCGAAGCCCATGATCAGACCCGGGGCTGGTTCTATTCTCAGTTGGGCGCTGGCGTCGTGGCCTTCGACCGCGCCCCGTACGACGCCGTGCTGATGCACGGATGGGTCTGGTCTCCCGAAGGCGAGGCCTTTTCCAAGAGCCGGGGTGACGCCCTGACGCCGGAGGAGGCGGCCGCAGAGTACGGGATGGATGCCCTCCGCCTGTATAATCTGAAGGTAGCGCCTCCCTGGGACGACTTCGCCTTTCGCTGGGATGAGCTACGCAATGCCCACCGGACCCTCAACATCCTCTGGAATGTCCACCGGTTTTCCACGCTCTACATGGCTCTCGATGGGTTCCAGCCCCCTGGGGTTTCGGGGGAGGAGCTCAAGAAACGCCTAGGCCAGGCAGATCGTTGGATCCTGAGCCGGCTCCAGGCCCTCATCGAGGCGGTCTCGACGCACCTGACCGCATACGAGTTGCACAAGGCCGCCCGCGCCCTCGAGGACTTCATCCTTCGGGATCTCTCCCGTTGGTACGTCCGGCTGGTTCGGGACCGAACGTGGACGGAGGGGGAGAGCTCCGAGAAGACGGGAGCCTATCTCGCTCTTCACCTGGTTCTCCTCCAGATAGCCCGCCTCCTCGCCCCGATCACCCCCTTCGTGTCGGAGGCCCTGTACTCGGATTTGGGAGGGCCCCTCCCCACGGTGCACATGGAGGACTGGCCGAAGGCTGACCCTCGCCTGCGAGATGCCGACCTCGAAGAGCAGATGGAGGTCGTTCGGCTCTTCGTGGAGGAAGTGGGAAAGGTGCGGCAAGCCCGCAATTACAAACTTAGATGGCCCGTCGTGCGGTGCACGATTGTTCCCGGTGATGCGGGAATCGCGAAGGCACTCCAGGCTCTCCGGTCGACGTTCTTGCTGCGGGCCAACACGAAGGAACTGGAGGTGACCGAGCCTGCGGCCTCCTGGGGGGACCGAGTCCTACAGATGCGGCCCGATAAGGCCGCCATCGGCCGGCGGTTCCGCGCGCTCCTCCCTGACATCGAGGGGGCCTTGAGTCGGGCCGACCCGGAGGGAGTTCAGGACGCCGTGGCCCAGGGTTCGTTTGAGCTGTCCGTTCGTGGGCAGCCGGTGCAGATTACCTCCGAGATGGTGACCTTCGAATCCGTCCTCGTCGAGGGCCTAGTGGAATCGGACACGCCCCTCGGGACCCTGATCGTGGACTTTCGGCAGACCCCGGAGATCGAAGCGGAGGCGTACGCGCGGGAGCTCATCCGTCGCATCCAGCAGATGCGGAAGGAGATGGACCTCCGGGTCGAGGAGCACGTTCGCGTGGAGGTCCAGGCAGGGGAGCGTCTCATGGCGTTCTTTGAGGCCTGGACGGATTACATCCGGCGGGAGACGAGGGCCGAGGAACTCGGGCTGACGGGCGGGACCCTTCGCAGCGAGCACGTCAAGAGGTGGCAGTTGGACGGGGAGCCGATCACCATCGGGCTCACGGCGCTTCCTTGACGTCGGAGAGCGCGCTATCCAGGACCTCCCGGAGCTTGGGCACCGTCCGATACTGCGCAAGCTCTTCCGGTGCAACCCAGCGGGAGGCGTCGTGCTCCCAATCGAGCTGGACCTCCTCCGACGAGATGTCGAAGAGGAAGGGGTGAACGGCCCAGATCACCCCCGGTTCCCGACCGCGGGCGAGGACCAGGTCCCCCTCCCCCCGGAGGCGCGCGTCCTCCCGCCCCGTTTCCTCGAATATCTCAACGCGAGCGCGCTCCAGCGGGGGTTCCTCTCCTTCGAGGTACCCCGAGACGGCCGCCCAGTGGCCCTGGAAGCTCCCCACCTGGGCGCTCCGTTGGAGGAGGAGAATGCGTCCGCGGTACCGAAGGAAAGACGTCACGACGTCCCGCCGCTTGATGTCTACCAGATCGACGTACCCCTCCGTCCCGTTGACCACGGCGGTATCCCCCGTTCGGAAGAGGTCGACCTGGACGCGATCCACCGTGGGAATCTCCGAGAGGATGGCGCCCGTGGCCACGACGGATTCCGCCTCTCCCGCGACGAGTCCGGCCGGCGCCTGGCCTTGGGCCTTCAACCCGTACAGGACGTAGGACCCGGCCGTGCTCCCCTTGCCATGGGGGAAGACGAGGATTCGGTCCCTGACTCGCTCCCCCCGCAGGCCGGTTGCCTCGTCTAGGATCTCACCGGACTCGCGATCCAACCCGCCCAGGAGGGAGAGGGGGGTCACGGATGCGAGCACCGGACCTCGTGCCGTGCCGGGTTGGATTCGTCGGGCAGGCATCCTCACGCTCCGCCCTCCAGAAGCTCCTCAGGGGGGCCCAGAAAGACGCGTTGGCGGCAGAGTTTCGGCAGGTAGACCGCCGCCTTGGCCGAGGATGTACCCACTTCGCCTTCCTCCGGCCAGGGCATCACCTCCGGGCAGGTGTCCGTCCACACCCGTCCGCCATGCTCCTCAATCTGCCTCACGGCCTCAGCGGCCTGGTGGGCGACCGCCCGACTGGTGAAAACCCAAACGGGCACTCGCGGTGGGTGGTCCCCTATCAACCTCGCAATCTCCGTGAGCTCCCGGGGGGAGAGCTGAGGGCACCCAAACGCCACGACGCCGTAGGTGTCCGAGGTCACGAGATCCTCCCTCGCACGATCCAAGTCTTCCTGGCGCACCCGAAGCGTGGGGCGGCCCTCGGCGTTTGCCGATTCCCACTCGGGGGTGAGTCCCTTGACGTGGAACATGTCGATGTCGCTGCTCGTCGCGAGGGCGGCCCCGAAGGCCTTCCACGCGTCCTCGGATCCTCCGATCCCCTCGAGGAAGGGGACACCGCTCCCGATTTCGCGGCCCAGGTGGTGGCCCAACACGGAGAACTCGAACCCGTGGATGTCAGGCTCGACCTCGACGCGGACGGTGGCCTCGCGGTGGATGGGCAGGTGGAAGCCATAGTTGGGGGTGAGGCCGGTCACAGCCGAGGCCAGGGCACTCGGCCCGCCTTCTCGGTTCGTTCGCGCTCCCAGCATCGAGTTGGCGAACACCACGGCCGATGATTCCGCCCACGCCACGTGGTCCCCGAGCCCCGGTCGGTTCCCGATCTGGTACGGGATGCAACTCCACGTTTCCTCGGCCCCCATCCGTCGGTACGCCTCCACGATGTCGGCCTGGCGGGCCGCAAAGTCGGGCGAGATGCCCATCGCCTCCCAGGCCTCCATGTCCATGCCGAGGGGGTTGACGGTGGTTCGGACCCGAACCTGGGCCGTGGCGGAGAAGTCCATGAGAAAGCGGCGCCCGGCCTCTCCCACGATGGCATAGCTGGCCCCGGACACGTGGACCGAGCGGACGGGGACCAGGCGGTCTGCTTCGTAGATCGTGCCCAGCGCGACGAGGAGCTCCATGGCCTTTCTCTCGGCAGGCGTCCCCTCTTCGAGGAGGGTCTCCTGATTCCGGGTCAAGTCCGTCGCCTACCCCCCCTCAAAATAGGCTCGGCTCACTTCCAGGGCCCGCTCCCTTCGGGCCGGATAGGCCGCCACCTTTCCCTTGACGGACACGACATCGTCATGGCGGACCAGCTTCATCCGTCCGCGGTAGGCCTCCTGCTTGTCGAAGCGGAGGAAGAGCTGGCCATGGGCGTCCA
>JAZGDV010000090.1:0-6418 GCA_036478175.1 Thermoplasmata archaeon | reverse complement strand
GTCAAGGACGTCATGACCGAGGACCCCATCGTCGCCACGCTCCCCGGCAACCGCACGGACGTCCTCCGCATCCTGGTGACGAACAAGATCACGGGAGTCCCGGTGATCGGTAGCGACGGCGCCTACGCGGGCTTCGTGGCCCGGAAGCATATCTTCGCCCGGCCCGAGGAGGAGCAGCTCGCCCTCCTGGTGCAGCGGGACTACCCGGTGGTCTCGCCCGACACCCCCCTCCAGGACCTCGCCCGAACCCTCGTGGAGGAGCGGGTCTACCACGCGACGGTCAAGGAGAACTCCCATGTCGTGGGCATCGTCACCCCTGCCGATTTCTTGGGGATCGTGGACAAGAAGCGATTGGAGGCCCCGGTCGAGGAGTTCCTCACCTCGCCGGCGGTCGCCGTCTACGAGGGGACTCCCATTCAGACGGCCAACACCATCATGGCCATTGCGAAGGTCTTCGCCCTCCCCGTCCTCGATGACCATGGACGTCTCTCCGGCATCATCACGGACCGAGATGTCTTCGGGTTGAGCCGTGTGGACGGGAGCGCCGCGATCCATGACATGGGCCTGGTCCAAGAGGATGATTCGTGGAGCTGGGAGGGGCTACGGAATGTCATGCGCCTCTACTACGACGTCGAGAAGGTGGAACTCCCCGACATGACCGTGAAGGAGGTCATGGTACGCGATGTGGTGACGGTGTCCACCAAGACGGGAGTGAGTGAGGCGGCCCGAACGATGCGGAAGAACGACTACGGCCAGCTCCCTGTCATGAACCCCCACAACCGCCTCGAGGGCCTCCTCACGGAGCTGGACGTCCTCGGCTGCCTCCTCTAAGGGATCGGGGATGGCCCGGTACGACGAGTTGATGTCCCTCTCCCTGCGGAGGGGCTTTCTGCTTCCCTCCGCCGAGATCTATGGGGGCCTGGCTGGTTTCTATGACTATGGACCCTACGGGGCGCGCCTCCGGCGGAATTGGGAGGACCTCTGGTTGGCCTCCTTCCTCCAGCTGGGGGACAACTACCACCTGATCGACACACCCACCATCCAGCCCCACGTGGCCTTGGAGGCCTCTGGCCACGTGGACCTCTTCGCGGATGTCCTGGTGCCGTGCACCCAGTGCAAGGAGACACACAAGGCAGACGAGCTCATCCAGGCGGCCACCGGGACCTCGGGGGAAGGGATGGACGTCGAACAGGTCCGACAGGCCATCCGGGAGGAGGGCGTCGTATGTCCCCACTGCGGGGGCAGGCTGGGGGAGCCGACGGCCTTTCACCTGATGTTCCCGGTGGCCATCGGGCCGAAGGGGGAGGAGCAGGCGTTCCTCCGACCGGAGACGGCCCAGGGGGCCTATCTGGGTTTCAAACGGGCGTTCGAGATCCTTCGGAAGCGCCTTCCCTTGGGCCTGGCCATCGTGGGAAGGGCGTATCGGAACGAGATCTCCCCCCGGCAGGGGGCCTTCCGGCTCCGCGAGTTCCATCAGGCGGAGCTCCAGATCTTCTTCGACCCGGAGGGCTTCGACGCCCAGCTCAATCTGGAGGAACTTGAGGATACCACCCTCCGCCTGATGTGGGCCACCCGTCGAGATGAGGTCACGACGCCAACCCTCGGAGCGCTCCTTGCGGAGGGAGACCTCCCGCCGTTCTACCTGTACCACATGGCCAAGGTGCAGGCCTTCTACCTGGACACCCTCCAGGTTCCCCCCGAAGCATTCCGGTTTTACGAGCTCGCGGAAGGGGAGCGGGCCTTCTACAACCGAATCCACTTTGACGTCCAGGTGGCCCTGGAGTCTTGGGGGGGCTTCCAGGAGGTGGGGGGCGTCCACTACCGGACGGACTACGACCTGAGCCGGCATCAGGACCGCTCGGGTGTGAAGATGACCGTCTTCCACGACGGCCGACGCTTCGTCCCCCACGTGTTGGAGCTGAGCTTTGGGGTCGATCGGAACGTATGGGCCCTGTTGGATCTGGGCTACGAGACGGGCGAGAAGGCGGTCCTGCACCTGCCCCCACGTCTGGCACCGGTGACCCTCGGTGTGTTCCCCCTGGTGAAGAAAGACGGCCTTCCGGACATGGCGGAGCGCCTCTATGGCGAGGCCCGCACGTGGTTCGAGGCCTCCTACGACACCTCCGGGAGCATCGGCCGACGGTACGCCCGGATGGACGAGATTGGCACGCCGTACTGCATCACGGTCGACTACGACAGCCTGGAACAGGACGATGTCACCCTCCGAGATAGGGACACCAGGAAGCAGGCACGGGTAGCGGTCAAGAACCTCCGAGGGACGGTCCAGGGGCTGCTTGAGGGAACCACCGACTTCGATGCCCTCTGACCTGCGTGCCGCCCAGCAGATCCTGGAAGGACTCCGGGAGGCAGTTCGCGACATGGCTGCCCCCGGGGGGCGTCTAACCTTGGCCTTCTCGGGGGGCCTAGACAGCTCCGTGGTGGGGGCCCTGGCGCGAGAGCACGCTCGGATATCGGCCCTCACGGTGGGATACCCGAACTCGCAGGACCTCGCGAACGCCTCCGAAGCCGCCCGTCTCCTGGGCTTCGGTTGGCGACCCGTGCTCCTCGATGATGAGCTCCTGCGGCGCGAGGCGGTCGCCCTCCTCAAGGCATTCCCCCGACTGGACGCGATGACGCTCTCCTTCGAGCTCCCCCTGTGGATCCTACTCCAGCATGCGCCGGCGCATCGGGTCCTGGCCGGACAGGGGGCCGACGAGCTCTTCATAGGCTATGCTCGATACGAGGGCCTCAATCGGGAGGCGTTGCGCGAGGCCCTCAACCGCGACGTCGAATCCCTGCTCCGGGAGACGGTTCCGCGGGAAGAGGCGATGGCCCTCTACCACGGGAAGGAGCTCCGACTCCCCTATTGCCACCCCCTCGTCCTCGGCCCGACCCAGGCCCTTCCCATCGCCCTGCGCACAGGGCCACGGCGGAAGGAATTACTTCGAAGGGTGGCCGCGGAGGCTGGCCTCCCGTCGTCCATCGTCGAACGGCCCAAGAAAGCCGCTCAATACGGATCGGGGGTCATGCCGGCGCTGCGTCGGTTCGCGAAGACCGAGGGACGCCCCATACTCGAACTCCTTCGAACCGAAGACGGGCCTACGAGAGGCCCTTGACCATGTAGGGCGCCTCGAGCCGGTAGCCGAGTTTGCGGTAGTACCCCCGGACGCCCACCCCGCTCGTGACCCGGATCCGGCGGAAGCCTTCCCCTTGCGCCTCGCGCTCGGCCTCGGCCATGAGGGCCTTCCCGTATCCATGATGCTGCCATCGCGCCCCCGGGACTTCCCGGAACGGCACCATCGGACCGAAGACCTTCAGCTCCCGGAGGAAGGCACCGGATTCGCAGAGGCGCAGTCGCGCGTATCCCACGAGAAGCTCACGATCAAAGTCCTCGTAGCTCAGGAAGATCTCCTGGCCCCCGCTTGCCTCGTACCTCAGCCTGCCCAGGGTGACCTCGTCCGGGTCCACCGGATCACGACGCAGGCCCGCTTCCCGGCATCGTACACAGCGGCAGCGGGTGCCCTGGGCCTCCATCCGCTCTCGAACCATTTGCCGCAGGTGCCCCTTCTGGACCCCGGCCTCAATGTCGGCGGCCCCGATCTCCCGATTCACCCGCAGGATGCGGACGTAGGGGGGCACGTGCGGCTTGGCCTCCGCCAGGAGCCGAACGGCCTCCTCCGTCTCCATCTCCTCGTACTCCCCGCGAAGCCAGAGACGGTGGAGTCCGGTGCCCTTCACGACGAGGGTGGGATACACCTTCAGCATGTCGGGCCGATACGCGGGGTTGTCGAAGAGCTCTCGGAGTGCCCAGAGGTCCCGATCATAGCTGCTTCCCGGCAGGCCCGGCATCATGTGATAGCCCACCTTGAGACCCGCATCCTTGGACCGCCGAGTCGCGCGCACCACCTCCTCGAGGCCATGTCCCCGGTTGACCCGACGGAGGACGTCTTCGTGGAGGGACTGGACGCCGAGTTCCACTCTCGTGACCCCCAGACCCAGGCATTCTTCGACCTCCTGGGCGATGAAGCAATCGGGCTTCGTCTCCACGGTGAGACCGATGCATCGATGGGGCGCCCCCTCGTTCCACCGATGGGCCTCTTCGAGGGTGTCCGCCTCCCGCCCGTTCAGGCCGTCGAAGCATCCCTTCGTAAAGGCCTCAAGGTACGGCTTGGAACGGGAGGTGAAGGTGCCCCCGATGATGATGAGGTCCACCTTGTCCGTGGGATGGCCCATGGCCGCGAGCTGTTGGAGGCGGGCCTCCGTCTGCGATCGGGGATCGTACTGCGAACGGGCCGCTCTCCTCGCGGCCGGCTCCGTTCCCAGGTACGCCTGGGGAGTGCCCCATTCCACGCCGCCGGGGCAGTAGACACATCGGCCGTGCGGGCAGGGGGCAGGCGAGGTCATCACCGCGACGACGGCGACGCCCGACGCCGTCCGAACGGGCTTCGCGCGGAGGAGGGTCCGGGCGGCTTCGTCCGACTCCGGCACGAATCGGAGGATCTCGAAGTTGCGTGGGACGCGGTTCAGGCCGTGGATACGACACGTCTCTCGTTTCGCCTCCTCCAAGGCCTCCCGATCCCAAATCTCCCGCCGTACGACGCGTTGGGCGAGCTCGGCGAGGGGCTCCATCCGAGCGAGCATCGGTCGCCTCCTAAAAACGGTTAAGGTTAAGGCCGTCAGACGTCTGAAGGAGGTCAGATGAAGGAGGAAGTGGTCGAGTCGGCTCCCCCAATCCCTGACACGGTCCAGGGGACCTCCAGTTGGCTGCGCATCCTTGCACGCGAGGTCAACACCTACGTCCTGTTCATGCACACCTGGAGCGCCATGGGGTTCGTCGTGAGCCCCGAGCTCGTCGGCTCGTTGCTGGAGCTCCAGGGCCGGATCGTGGGCGTGCGCAGGGACCTCGTGTCCCTGGAGGCCGGCACGGGCCTCGATAGCCTCTCGGACTCCGTGCGCGACATCGCAGATCGGGAAGAGAGCGTATTTCGGGCGATGATGGAAGAGATCAGGCAGTTCAAGGACGAGACGGAGGACCTCTTTCCGGGCTTCAACATGAACTTCGATCCGTGCTTTTAGGCGTACGCTCCCCTTCGCCTCGCACCTCACCCCCCCTCCCCGGATTCATCCGCGATCCGGGCCTCGTGGTCAGGGAGGATGTCCTCCGCGTTCCGAACGCTGTGGAAGGCGTACCCGGCGAGGCCAATCAGGACGCCCCCGATGCCCGCGAGGATGAACATGAGGGAAATCCCGGCCCCCGGGCCGACACCCAGGATTCCGCCGAAGATGGGGGCGAGCACACCCCCTACCTGCATGGCGGGTTCGAAGATGAGGTCGGCCGCGAACCCTCCGACAACGAAGGCCGCAGGGGCGCTAATCTGCGCGATGAGGCGACGGACGGCGAAGACCCGGCCTTGAACGTCCGGGGCGACCTTCGATTGCCAGATGGCCTGGTTCGAAGCGTTGATGAATATGATGAAGAAGCCGCCGAGGAAAAAGGTCGCCGACCACACGATGACCTCACGCCCGAAGCCGAAAAGGAAGGTACCCGTCAGGCTTGTGAGGACCATGCCCAAGAGTACGCCGTGGATCCGGCGTTTGGGTCCGCCCCATATGCCGAGGACCGCCCCACCCACGACCTGACCGATGGCCCCAGCGACGAGAACCGTGCCCAGAACGAGGGCGTTTCCGTCCGTCTTAGTGAGGATCAGGGGGGCCACCAGGACGAAGGCGAAACTGGCCACGAAATTCACGCCGAAGAAGATGAGCTGGATGTTCAGAAGACTCCGACGCTGGAAGATGTAGCGGAAGCCGTAGGCCAATTCGGTCCAAAAGCTGCCTTTGCCGGCAGCCCCCTCCTCCGTCTCTGCGGGCCGTGGGATGTGGACGAAGGCCACGGTCGCCACCGCGGCCAGCACCGTGATGATGTCGATGGTGAAGACGGTGGCGAGGCCTTGAACGTTGCCCAGGAGTCCCAGAAAGATGGGCGCGAGAATCGGGGCCAGGATCCCCGAGAGAGCGCCGGCCATCGAGATCAGGCCGCTGGCCCGTGCATAGTGTTATTTCGGAATCATGAGGGTGACGGCGGCGGAGTACGCGGGGAAGTGGAAAGCGGAGAAGGCCCCGGCAATGGCGGAGGTGGGATAGAAATGCCAGATCTCCAGCCGCCCGGTGAGTAGGAGCACGAGCAGGATCGCGGTGCTGAGACCCGCCCCAACGTCCGCGAGGACCATCACCAGTTTTCGGTTCCACCGGTCAACCCAGGTCCCGGCGAAGGGGCTAAAGAGGACCGTGGGCGCGAAGGCCGAGAGGGCGACGAGCGCCAAGACCGTCGCAGACTGGGTGACCTGGAAGGCGAAGAAGATGATGACGAAGGTGGTCATGCCGGTGCCGAGGATCGAGGTGACCTGGCCAGCCCAGA
>JAZGDV010000009.1:0-2160 GCA_036478175.1 Thermoplasmata archaeon | reverse complement strand
CCCCGACCTTGCCAGGAGTCGGAGATATTCCCATTCATCCGGTGTGTCCCCCTCCTGGAGGAAGGCGGCGAACTTCACCTTCCGCCGGTAGTCCCGAGTCCTCCGGTCCGTGATGACGTAGCGGATGGACTCCCCCGGCTCTGTCGTGAAGCCGCGCGCCTTCAGCTGCCGTAACGCCGCGGCGGTGTAGTTCAGGACCACGTAATCCTCCAGCGGCTTCGTGACGACCTTGGAGATGACGAGGTCTTCCAGCGGGACGCGACCCTTCCGGAGGTCCCCGGCGGCCTCCCGGAGGACTTGAATGGCCGCGGGGATCGCGTCTTGGAACTCCCGGGCGTTCTGGGCCTGACGAAAGACCTCCAGCATACCCGTCTGGGCTTGGACCACGAAGGGCGGCGTGTCGTGCCGCCGCACTTCGATGCCGCGCAGCTTCATCTCCCCGTCCTCCAAGAGACCGTAATAGCGGTTCAGGGCCCCCACGCCCGTGGTCTTGCAGGGTAAAAAGACGATCCACCGGTAGGTGCCCTCCAGGTCGAGGGGGAGGCCGATGTCGTCCTGGATGCGCTGTACGACTTCCTCCACGGATGCATGACCGGGCAAGGGGCGAAGCCAGAGGGAGTCGACGATGCCATGGACGACCTCGTAGCCGTGCGTCTCCGCGATGTGCATGCTCCGAACGAGGAGCTCCCGGGCGTAGGCGTTGATGGCCTCGTGGCACTCGATGCGGCCGTAGCGTGCGTTTTTATACCCTTGATATCCAAAACTCGTAACGAGCATCCACTTCAGAATACAGTCCCTCGCCGCGTAGACCGCCTGGTTCGGTCCGCTCTCCTTCTTTCTCCGTTTGTAGTATTTCTTTCTCTCCAAGACCGGGTCCAGATACGCCGGGATGAGTCCTCGCCGACGTACGCACGTGCGGTGCCCGATCTTGGGCGCCACCATGCCGTCCTCCTTGCAGCAGGGACAGAAGATGGTCTCTGGAGAGATGTTGAACGTCCGCATGATCTGGGGGTAGAGGGAGGCGTAGTCCACCTCCACGATCCCCTCGTGGATGCCCACCTGCGGCTCCAGGATGAAGCCACCCCGGTCGCACAGGACGAGTTCCTCCGCCGTCTTGAAGACCTCAGGCAGGTTCTTCTTCCAAAGAACGACGTAGCCTCGCCAGTGGGCCTCGTTCACCTGCATGGCCGTGATGGCCGTCCCGGGGGTGAGCCGGAGCATCTCCTGGGGGACCAGGCGAGCCAGCCGGGACATCTCCGCGAGCCCGTGGAGACCGCTTTCCCGGTGGGCGAAGTGGTTCGCATCCAGGTGGAGGCGGCCCCGGAGGAGGTACTGGGTCGGCTTGTAGACGATCTTGCCGTAGGTGAAGTAGCTCTTTCCCGTACCGTGCTGGAATCGCTGCCGTTCTCGTCCCAGCACGAGATCGACGCCATGGGTCTCCGCCTTCTGAAGCAGGTAGGGGAGGATGAAAGGGTCGCCGTTCACGGTCAGGAGGATGTCCGGATCCTCCTCCCGCAGGGCTTGGTTGAGATTCTCCAGGATCGCCTCCTCGGGGCCCTCCAGCACCGTTTCCCCGAGTCGGACCGCGCGGAGACGGTCCTCGTGACGGGGGAGCCCCTCGGGCACGTCCACCTGGACGTCCAATGCCTGCGCGTTCAGGGGCGGGAGCTCGTATTCCAGGGCGAAGGGCTCCTCCAGCCGCTTCCAAGTCCCGTTGTACGCCGTCCGGCTCAGGGGGAGGGTGTCGTGTTGGAGGAAGTATCGCTGGCTGTGCCGCAGGTCCACGTCGTAGAGGCGGAAGTCGTGGAATTGCCCCTCTCGGTTCACCAGTTCCGCCAGGGGGTGGAGGTCCCGGTAGTGGCGGGGGAGGATGTCTAGGACGGGTACCGGCTCGGTGGATCGGATGTCGATCTTCTTGGAGGCCCATTCGACTTCCTCCACCCGGTCGAGGCGCTCCAACCGGCGCTTCATGCTCTCGAGGTCGCCCCGCCTCCCGTGGACGTAGAAGTGCGGCCGGTACGTGGGGTCCTCGATGCGTCGAACACCCCGGGGGGTCCAGAGCCAGGTGACGAGGGAGTCCCGTTGGTAGTCCGCATAGGCGTCGATGATCCAGCCTTCCATGTCCTCCGGCCCCGTCTGGACGGACTCTCACGAGGGGAC
>JAZGDV010000089.1:0-2693 GCA_036478175.1 Thermoplasmata archaeon | reverse complement strand
CATCCGCTACGTCATCACGGACCGGAGGACTCGGGACTACCGGCGGAAGGTGAAGTTCGCCGCCTTCCTCCAGGAGGGGGACACACCGGATGAATGGGAATATCTCCGACTCCTGGCAAGGTCGGGGGAGACCCTCCTGGCTCCCTTCGGCTACACAGAGGGGGGGCTTCTCCGGGAGTTGAGCTAGCCTCCGGCCGTCCAACCTCAGACGCGAAGGAAGAGTTCGATCCAGTTGCCGTCAGGACCGGCGTGGGGCGGCGAGATGGCTATGCTCTCTCTGCCTGGGCATCCAACTCGAGAACCATGTCGCTGTAGGAGCCCGCCACGAGGTCCTTCTCGTAGATGCGGAGGGAACTCCGTAGCTCGACAAATTCGGCTTCGGCCCGACCGGCTTCTTCGTCTGGGTCGATCATCCTCTCGAACTCGAGGAAGGTCCCTAGGCCGTCCACCTCATCCAAGTGGACCTGCACCTCCCCCCATCGGAAGATGCGGCGCCGCTTCCGCACTTCCACGAGGATGCCGAGGGCTTCGCGAAGGAGGCCGAGGAGGCCGCTGGCATCGGCGACGGGGAGCAAGGATACCCGACTCCGTTTCGGGCCCGGTCGATCCTCCCGCTGGTAGTAAATCAACATGCCCTCGTCCTCCCCTTCCACGTTCCGAAGCTTGAGACGACCCTTTCCGACGAGGAAATAGGTGTCCTCCTGCCGGACATCCGAGATGAAAGTCGCATGTCGTGTGCACCAGGCCTCCGCCTGGACCAGGTCCGCGAGACGTGCCTTGAGCTCCAGAAGTCGTTTCTCCCCCATCGCGTGGAGAGGAAGGGGAGGGGTTCTAAGCCTTCAGGTCCGGGGGGATACCTCGACAATGCAGTCGGCCTCGTCCAAGGTCGCCAGTAGATTCTCCAGGGCGCCTTCCTCCACAGGGACCAGCCAGGCTCGGGCGACGGCGTCGAAGGTCCGACCGGGAACCTTCTTGATTGCCTGAACGAGACTGCGATTGTATTCGAATCGAACGATATACTGGTCTCCGGTTTGTTCCACGGTTACCTGGGGACGGGCCTCGGGCGGAACGACGGCACGTTCGTGCATGTCCGCCAACTCCTCGTCCATCTCCACTTCCGCGCCCATCGCCTCGAGAGTCGCCAGGGCGTCGGCGTAGTAGTGGATGGGGATGGTCCACTCCTTCGTCATGGGGTCGTAGCGCCTCCGATCGAGTGTCTTCACCGCACGCACGAGGAACCGATCGTAGTCGAAGCTCAGGACCGCCTCGTCCCCCCGCCGACGCATGGTTACACGCGTCATTACCTGGGGAGCGATCAGGCCTATAAAGGACCGAAGCGGGGGTGGGTGAAAGTGCTTCGCCCTCACGGCCGCTCGGACCGCAGGTCTTGGGCACGCAGGACGGCCTGGAGGCCGATTCCCATCTCCCGAAGGCGCTCGGCTGCCCCCTCCTCTCGATCCACGACACAGACCGCGCGCTCGACCTGCGCCCCCTCGCCCCGCAGGACTTCGGCGGCCCGTTGGAGCGTTCCTCCGGAGGTGGCCACGTCCTCCACGAGGAGCACCTTCTCCCCCGCCCGGATTTCCCCCTCGTACGCGCGTCCCGTCCCATGGCCACGGTCCTTCTTGCGAAGAATGACGTAAGGAAGGCCCGTTTCCAGGGCCAGGGCGACGAGGAGAGGGACGGCGCCCAGCTCCGTCCCCGCCAGGCACTGGACCCCCGTCGTGTGGGGGATCAGACGCTGCACCACCCGACGGAGGAGGACGGGGTCCGTGAAGGCGGCCTTGAGGTCCACGTAGTAGGGGCTCTTCTTCCCGGAGGTCAGGGTGAAGTCTCCGAATTTCAGCCCCCCCTTCTCGACGAGGGCCTCCACGAGGTTCACCACGGCACCTCCTTCTTCCCCATCCGGTAGCCCAGGAGGTTGATGGCCCGATGGAGGGGTGGGGTCACGATGATGATCAGCGCCAGGCCCAGCGCAGCCTGGCCGAGGATGTAGTGCTCCGCCACCCAGGCCGGAAAGGCCAACCCCGCCACGAGGAACGCGCCAATCACGAAATCGTACTGGTCGAGAATCGGGACCTTCCCCCCGCGGTCGGTGCCCCAGCGCCGCTTCAGGAAGCTGCCCAGGAGATCCCCCAGAAGAGCCCCGAAGGAGAGGGCGGCCACGATCCCGAGGGATACCGGAAAGGGGCCATAGGAGAAGGGCGTCCCGGGGTAGAGCGACGTGCTCGCCCACATGACCGTCCCGAGGGCGACGCCGATGAGCCCCCCGCCGATGAACCCCCGCCAGGTCTTCCCGTCCCCAAAGAGACGCCGCTTGTCGCGGAGGGTGACCCCGAAATCCACGGGGGTTCCCCCCCCTACCAGCACCGCCGCCGGGTTCGCGACGTAGGCTGGGAGGAAGAACCAGAAAGCCAGGAGCAGGGTGAGGAGGACCACCGCGTCCCTATGACGGGGCGCCCTATTTCAGCCTCGCGACGTTTTCAACCGAGATAACCGATACCGCACCGCTTTATAGCGACCCCACGGAGGGTTTGCCCATGGTGGAGCGCGTTCCCACCTTCGTGGAGGGCTTCGACCAGGCCCTGGGCGGGGGCATCCCCGAGGGGAGCGTCGTCCTCGTCTGCGGGACCCCCGGGACCATGAAAACGTCCCTCGTCTTCAGCATCCTCTACCACAACGTCCAGGAGAAG
>JAZGDV010000088.1:0-5277 GCA_036478175.1 Thermoplasmata archaeon | reverse complement strand
GTCATCTTCGGCTTTCGGCTCACTGCGATTCTGACGGCCGTCGTGTTGGCCATCGTAATCTATCTCGCCGCAAACGTCGTGAGCGCCCTTCTGGCCCGCGCCTTTCAGAGAACGGACTTCCCGGAGGATATTGAGAAGAGCCTCGTCAGCGCGTCGAGGCTCCTCGTCTACGTGGTCGGCGTGTTCGCGGTATTCGCGGGTTTGGGCATGGACCTGACGGCCCTGGTCCTCGGCCTGGGTGCCTTCAGCATCGCCCTCAGCTTCGCCTTGTCGGACATCATCAAGAACGTGACCTCGGGCCTCCTCGTCCAGGCCGACAAGCCCTTCTACCCAGGGGACATCATCAAGGTAGGCAAAATTGAGGGGAAGGTGCTTAAGACCAAGATTCGGACGACCGTTCTGGAGACGGAGGAGGGCCACATAGCGTACATCCCCAACACCTGGTTTACGACCAAGGAGATCATCAACAGGACGCGGCGCCTGGAGGCCGGAACCACTTCGAAAGCTGACGACATGCCGGAATCGTAGGGCCCCCCCCCCGGAACGCTCGTGAGACGAGTCTTAGAATACCCCTAGCAGAGCCGCAATCGCTGCCCCGGCGCCGATCGCGATGCCGACGATGCCACCGACTTTTTCCCAGCTGATGGGCGCCGATTCCTTGACCTCCCCCGTCTGCCCGCTGACCAGGAACTGATAGTGTCGGTCCCCAAAGGCGTAGTTCGCTACGTAGATGGGGGAAAAGGAAGTGTTTCCACGTGGGGTCCTTGAGCTGGGTGTGGACCCGCAGGTTTCGGTAGGTGTCGCCGCCCAGTTCGCGTCGGCAGGCACGCCACTCCTCCGCTTTCATGGAGTCCCGTGCCGATTCCCAGAGGGTCTCCGGGTTCAGCGTGTACCCCTCGGCCGCGAAGCCCGCGAGGTTGTTGGCGGCATCCCGCATGGCAGCACCCGTCTGGTATCGGATGAAGTCAGTCCCCGTGATCGCCATGGATCATATGCTCACTTGAATTGGGAGGCCTAAGGATGCGCGAGCGAGATGAGTCCTCCTCATTGAGACGGGTCTTTTGGGTATGCACGTGTTGAAATGGCATGGGGGAGGCACGGCATCGTGCTACACACACACTCTTAACCACGCTACACTTTCCAGTTGTGAGGTTGAGTCGTGTCCTGGAGGTCTCTGATTCTGTTCGCCCTGGTCATAGGGGCGATATGGGGATCGAACGGCTCAGCATTAGGTCAAGGCCTGGCTGCGGTCTTTGAGGTCGAGGATTCCTACACGAAGACATTATCTGCGGGAGGGGAGGTGACTTACACCTGGTTGGTGTTCAACCAGAACGCGTCGTTTTTGGTGGTAACCACCGACATTGAACCCTCGACAGGGGAGGGATGGGAAGCCACCTTAGAGCCGTCATTCACGACGCTGGGCCCCACGGATAGCCTGGATATGATTTTGGTTGTCCAGGCCACGGATGCCCTGCAGGATGGCAGCGTGACCTTCACGTTGACGATCGAGTTCGCCTTGGCCCTGGATCCGACGGTTACAGAGACGGAGACCAGAACAGCCGTGGCCCTCCTGGAGGCCCTGCCATCGCTCCTCGCTGAGGAGAATAGGATTCTGGGGATATTCGATCCCCTACCCGCGCCCTTCGATGACAGACGGGTGACCTTCGGGATAAGCATCGCAATCTGGGCGGGGTTCGCGGTCCTGGCCATCCTAGTCATCACTCCCATCCTCCGTAGGTACGCCAAGACGACGGAGACTCAGCTGGACCAAGTGATTCTGAAAATCCTGCCGGCACCCTTGGTCTTGCTGCTCATAGCCTTTGGCGCCGTCCAATCCCTCGCGATCCTGCAGCTCCCGGTGGAAATCATCAACCTCCTCTTCCTTATCTACACCGCGCTCCTTGTGCTTCTGCTCACTTGGGTAGCCTTTCGGCTCTTTCGGGGAGTCGTCATCGAGTTCGGAAGAAGGGCGGCGGCCGAACGAGAGACTCCCCTCTTTGACGTCGTGTGGCCCCTGGTCAGCAAGATCGGTGCCATCCTCATACTGGTCATCGGTGCCTCCCTGGTAGCGGGTATCTTCGGCCTCGATCTCACGGCATTCATCGCAGGCATGGGCATCCTAGGCATAGCGATCGCTTTCGCGGCCCAAGAGAGCCTGTCCAACTTCTTCAGCGGCATATTCCTCCTCATGGACCCGGACATCAACGAGGGGGACCTGATCGAAATCGATGGTGACAGGGCCACTATAGAGAAGATCGGCTTGCGTACTACCCGGCTGTACCACCGCCCCTCCCACAAGATTCTGGTGATTCCGAACAATAAGATGTCTAGGGAAATGGTCGTCAACCTGGTGGGGCCCGACCCGGCCATAAGGCAGAGTACAACAGTCGGCGTGGCCTACGGGTCCGACATCGAGAGGGTAAAGGCCACCTTGGTGGCGGCCGCCGAGGAGAATCCCATGGTCATCAAGGGCAATCCCGATCGGGAGGCGTATGCCGGACTGGAGGAGTTCGGTGACTATGCCTTGCGCTTCAAACTCAAGTTCTGGATCAACGATGCGGATAAACTGAACAGGATCAGAAGACAGGTGAACGAGAACATCGTTAAGCACCTTGCCGAGGCGGGGATTGAGGTGCCAGTCCCAATAATGACCCTAAATTTTGAGGGCTAGCCAGGGTGACCCTAGCGCTCGTGAGATTCCTTGTCTGATCTCCCAGGGCGGTGAGTGCGGGGATTCAGAAGGGCGAGAAGGGAGGTAGCGGCTAGAGGTGCGCGCTTTGTTGCTCAGAATCGAGAGAGGACGCCGATCGGCACGGAAGTGACTTCGTCATCAATCAGAGAGCCCCAACATGGGCGGCTATCCCCTGTCATTCCATAATCGGGATGGTCGTGTACCATCTGTCCTTCCGCTGAGCACCTGCTATATGGACGGCCCCAGGCTTGTCTCAAAGGTGATGCACTCGGCCTTACTGCACCCCGACAGGGTGCATCTTCTTCGTCCGGTAACCGATGATGACCGGGCGATGGCTTCGTTCTACGAACGCGGCATCGAGTTCGGCGTCGCCCGTGTCGGCGCGAAGACGAGGCGTGTTGCGAAGCTTGGCGGGCGTGGCCACGATGAGCACGTTGGGCAACCCGACCCTCTGGAGAACGGCAGGGCTCAACTGAAGGTTGCCCCGTCCCAGGACGAAACCCTGTGCCCCGATGGGGCTTAGGACCAGCTTGGCCCTGGCGTGGCGTCTCAGCACGCTCAGAATGGCCTTCTCGTTGAGGTCGCGGCCGATGACCTCCCCGTGAGCGACGGCGTCAATGCCGAGTAGGGTGGTCTCGAGGCCCAACAACTCGCCCACCGTGTGGGTTGTCCCCCCCGGACCGAACAGAAAAGCCGTGTCGGGCTCCTCTTCCATCAGCTCGCCTAGGTACTCCGCAATCTCCGAGAGGATGACGTCGTCCGCTACCGCGGTCACGAGGAGCTTCCCCATCTGCACGAGGTTGGGTTCCTGGGGGGTTCGAGCGAGCCCGTGGAGGCGAATCGACCATTCCCCCTTGCGGTACCTTTCCTCGTCCAGGTCGAGGACCTCCGCCTGGCCCAGGGGAAGTTCGCCGAGCAGGAAGCGGCTCAGGATCAAGCCCGCCGAGCCGGGGTCCACCGCGAAGACCGCCGAGTGCATCTTCACGCCCGCGGGGATCCCCAGGAGGGGCACCCGCTCATCGAGGACGTCCAGGAGATCGCGCGCCGTTCCGTCGCCTCCGCAGAAGAGGAGGATGTCGATGCCCCTCTCCTCCAAGGCGCGGGCTGCCTTCCGCGTGTCCTCGGCCGTGGTCGACTTGGAGGGAGGGTGGACAATCTCGCGCCGCAGGGACTCCCCGAAGAGGCCCGTCAATTCGCCCTCTCCCATAGGGGAACCGCACGTGAGCCATTCGACGCCGCGAAAGGCCGCCGTGTTCGCGAAGGAGGCGAGGGCTTCCGTCGCCCGTTGGGAGGCGACCGGCTCCGCACCCAGGGCGATCGCCTCCGCCACAACTCCGTCCGTGCCCTTCAGGCCCACCCGGCCACCCATGCCCGCGATCGGGTTGACCAGGAAGCCGACCCGTTTCACAAGGGCTCATCCTGGGGCGGCGTATTTGAAGGTAGCCAGACGGGGCCGGTCTCCGCCTAGGAGCGGAGCAGGGTCGTCCGAGGCCTCGGCGACTGAATCAGGTCCCGGTCGAGGACTTCACCGAAGTGTCGGATTAGGGAAGGCTTGACCGCCTCCACATCCACATGCCGGCCGAGCAGGTCCGTCATGGAGGACAGGGTCGATCCGTCGAGGCCGCAGGGGGAGATGTGGAGGAAGGGCTCGAGATCGTTGTTCACGTTCAGAGCGAAACCATGGTACGTCACGTGATGCTTGATGGCGACGCCGATGGAGGCGAGCTTCTTCGGCCCGACCCACAGCCCCGCGTGAATCCCCCGTTCCCCTGCGATGCCCACGTCGGCCACGGTTCGAATCAATACCTCCTCCAGCGACGAGACGAAACCCTTGATCCCAAGCTTTCCCTTGGGCAGGGCCATGATGGGATAGCCCACGAGCTGGCCCGGCCCGTGGTAGGTCGCCTCGCCGCCTCGTTCCACCTCGTACACCGGGAGGTCGGAGTCCTTGACGTCTGCCTCCCCGCCCCGGCGACCGACGGTGTACACCGCGGGATGCTCGACGAGGAGGAGGGTGTCGGGTGCCCGGCCCTCCAGTCGCTGGGCCACGAGCCGCTTCTGCAGCTCCCACGTCTCCCCGTAATCCTGGGTTCCCAGGTCCAGAACCGCGCACTGTTCCGTCATTTCTTCGGCAGGTGAATGGCCCGCCCCTCCACATCTTCCGCCGCCCCCATCAGGCTCTCGGGGAGGGTGGGATGCGGGTGGACGGTCAGGGCGATGTCCTCCGCCACGGCCCCCATTTCGATGGCCAGAGCGGCCTCGCTGATCAGGTCGGAGGCGTCGGGGCCGACGATCTCCACGCCGAGGACGAGTCCCGTGTCCTCCTCCGCGATCACCTTCACGAAGCCGTTGGCCTCGCCCGTGGTCAGGGCCCGGCCGGAGGCAAGAAAGGGGAATTTCCCGACCTGGATGGGGATCCCCTCCGCTTTCGCGCCTTCCTCCGAGAGTCCGACCGTCGCGATCTCGGGATCCGTGAAGATGGCGGCGGGCATCGCGCGGTAGTCCGCCTCGCTCGGCAGGCCGGCGATCACCTCGGCCGCCACGATGCCCTCCTTGGACGCCTTGTGGGCGAGGAACGGCACGCC
>JAZGDV010000087.1:0-2380 GCA_036478175.1 Thermoplasmata archaeon | reverse complement strand
GACAGCGCCACGACCCACTATCGGTTGCGGGGCGGCGACGCGGCTCGGGAGAAGGAGCGGCATGCCCTCGCACGACAGATTACGGCCCTGATGGCCGCGGCCCGCCGCCGGGACATCCCCATCCTCGTGACGTCCCAGGTGTACACCAAGCTCGATACGGGGGAGTACAGCCCCCTCGGGGGACACATGATGAGCCATAACGCGAAGGACATCCTCCGGCTGGCGAAGGTCTCCCCGCAGTGGCGTCTGGCGGTCATCATGAAGCACCGCCACCTGGAGGAAGGGGCCAGTGTCAAGTTCCGGTTGACGGATCGCGGCCTGGAGTCCTGAGGTTCACCACTTCCGGCTTAGCATGAACGCCACCGCCGCCGACAGGTTGGCGTGAAGCCGCCCCGGGAGCTGCTGGAGGAGGGCCTCCGCCGCGGTCTGCATTTCCTGGCCCACGGCACGGGCGGCGTCCACCGCCTCATATTTCTCGAAGAGCTCCATGACCCAGGCCACCTCCGCCGACGTCACCTTCTCGCGCGGGGTGTCGAGTATGCGAAACAGTTCCCCGGCCTCGTCCGAGGTGGCCGCTCCTGCCGTGTGGACCACCAGGAGGGAACGTTTGCCTTCGCGGATGTCCGATCCAGGCTCCCCTCGGCCCTTGCTCACGGTGAGATCGAGAACGTCATCTGCAATCTGGAACACGGGGCCGATTTGGTCTCCGAGGGAGGCGAGGGCATCTATCACCTCGGGCCCGGCATCCGCGATCTCGGCTCCACCAATGAGGGGGGCCGCGAGATACCTCCCCGTCTTTGCCCGGACGATCTCGAGGTAATCGTCCACCGTCAGTCCCCGATTCTGCCGGGCTCCGAGGTCGAGGGCCTGGCCTTCCCCCGTCCTCCTCACGGTTCGAGAGACGACGTCCATGAGCCGAAGGACCTTGGACGCGGGCACCCCGCGCTCCCTCGAGGCGTGAACGAGATCGTAGGTCTGGGCGAACATATAGTCCCCGATATTGATCGCGTGTTCGACGCCGTATCGGACCCAAACCGTGTCCCGACCACGGCGGAGCCGGTCCCCATCTTCGATGTCGTCATGCACGAGCAGGAAGTTGTGGAGCATCTCCGAAGCGAGGGCGAAGGGCAGGGCCCGGTCCGGATCGCCGCCGAGGCTCTCGCACGTCAACAGGCAGAGCACGGGCCGAAGGCGCTTGCCCCGCCTCTTCCGTCCCGGGACGTCGAGACCTAGGGCGTACCGGACCCCCTCGTGGAGGGGGGGAATCCCCTCCGCGGGAGGGAGCCAAGCCTGCAGCTCGTCATCGACCACGGCCGATTTTTCATGGAGGTACGCCTCGAACGCCGGCTGGTCCACCGGCTACCCCTCCCGGAGACCGAGGGAAGTCGCCCACTCCCGCGTTGGTCCGGTGAAAATCGTGCGCGTCTCCGCCAGCTCGGCCAGACTGCGGCACCCGGTCAAGAGGTGAACCGCCCTGATCTCCGCGACCACCTCCTCGAGGGCCCGCACCACGGCCTCCGCTGACTCGTTGGCGGCCCGAAGCATTTGGGAGGCCATACCCCCTGCCTGGCCACCGAGGGCGAGGGCTCGGCCCACGTCCAGGCCGTTCCGGAGGCCCCCCGTGGCGATAAGGGGGAGGCCCACATCGGCCAGGAGGAGAGAGATGGGCGAGGGGATGCCCCATTCCCAGAAGGTCTGACCAAGTCGCTCCTTCTGTCGCATGCCCTCGTTCTTGGCCCGGTAGTACTCCACGGCGGAGAAGCTCGTGCCCCCGAGGCCTCCGATATCGATGCCCCGCACCCCCGCCTCCTTGAGGCGTAGGGCGACGTCCCGCGAGATGCCGGCGCCGGTTTCCTTCCCCAGGACCGGGACCTCGGCGGCGATGGCGCCGAGGGCCTGCAAGACCCCCGAAGACCGTTGATCCCCTTCCGGCTGCACCATCTCCTGGGTGTAGTTCAGGTGAATGGCCAAGATGTCCCCTTGCACCATCTCCAACGCGCGCTTCGCATCCTCGACCCCTAGGGGATCCTTCCCAGCCTGGGGCACGAGCTGCGGGGCCCCGATGTTGGCAATCACCAGGGGGACGTCGTATTCCCTCAACACGGTCCAGGAATCCTCCGGGGCCTGGCCCTGAAGGACAGGACGTTGACTTCCGACCCCCATGGCGACACCCGCCTCGGCGGCGCCGTGGGCCAAATTCGCGTTGATCTGGACGGCGTCCTTGAACCCCCCGGTCATGGAGGAAATGACAACGGGGGCGGCGAGGCGCTTGCCGAAGAGATTGGTTCGAAGGTCCACTTCCTCCAGGTCCACCTCAGGAATCGCGTTGTGCAGGAACTGCACGTCGTCCCAGTAGTTGTGTCGAGGCCGGACCTCCTTA
>JAZGDV010000086.1:0-2916 GCA_036478175.1 Thermoplasmata archaeon | reverse complement strand
CCAGGGAGGCCGGCGGGGCCGGAGAGTCTGATGAAGGTCACCGTCCGGCAGATGTCGGATCAGGAGGCCCGAATCCTCGTCGAGGACGCGGAGCCCTCCTTCATGAACGCCCTCCGGAGGACCCTGATGGCAGACGTTCCCAAGATGGCCATCGAGGAGGTGGAATTCCACCTCGGTCCCATCCGCGGCGAGGACGGGAAGGAGTACGAGAGCGTGACCCCTCTCTTCGACGAAATCATCGCCCACCGACTCAGCCTCATCCCCATCCCCACGGATTTGGAGGTCCTCGAGCCGCGAGCGACCTGCTCGACCTGCGGGGGAGAGGGGTGCCCCCACTGCACGATCATGTTTTCCCTCAACAAGCGGGGACCCGGGACCGCATTCTCACGAGACCTCGTGCCCGTGGGGGATCCGAAGCTTGCCCCCCGGGACCCGGACATCCCCATCGTGAAACTGGGGGACGGCCAGGCTATGCTCATCTACGCCACAGCCATCCTGGGAACGGGTGCGGACCACGCCAAGTGGCAGGGGGCCCAAGGGGCGGCCTACAAGTTCTACCCCATCCTGGAGTTCGACCCGAAGGACAAGACGCTGACCGAGGAGGTCGCCTCGGTGTGTCCGGTGAACATCCTGGAGGCGAACGGGGAGTTCCGGGTCACGGACATCGAGAAGTGCACGCTCTGTCGACTGTGCGAGGAGGCATCGGACGGTCAGATCAAGGTCAGCGGGGATCCGACGCGATTCCTCTTCCGGTTCGAGACGGATGGCGCCCTCACCCCGGAGCAGGCCCTCAACGCGGCCCTCGGCATCCTCCAACGCAAGTTCGAGGAGCTGGCGGTGGGGATCGAGGGACTGACCTAGGGGATGGGCCCTTGGACCGTCCGGAAGTTCCCTCACGCCTCCTTACTCCGGAGGAGGTCAACGAACTCCTGCCCCATATCCGCAAGGCCCTGCGCGAGATTGACCGTCTGCGGGCGCAGAACCGCCGCGTGCGCGGACGGTTGACCGACCTAGAGACGCAGTGGGGCGAAGAGATCCTGCGGCCCGACACCCCGGACCACGACACCTACGAGGGCCTGCAAGAGGAGCTCGATGACGCGTACAAGGCGATTCGCAAGTGGGTGCGCGGGATCCACGAGCTCGGGGGGCACATCAAGAGCCTGGAGGAGGGGCTGGTGGACTTCTACGGGGAACGCGACGGCCGCATGGTCTTCCTCTGCTGGCAGCGGGGAGAACCCCGCCTCGAGTGGTACCATGATCTCGAGATGGGGTATGCCGGCCGAGAACCCCTGGACCGGACGAAAGGGGCCTAGGCGCCCCCTCCATGGGATGAGCGGCGTGGAAGGAGGACCGCTGCAACGAGCCGTCGACCTGCTTCGTGCCTACGCGACGGTCGTATTCGACCTCGACGGGACTCTGGTGCGACTGCCGGTCGATTGGGGAGATGCAGAGGCCGACCTTGGGCACATCACTCGCCGTTTCGGGAAGGAATCCGCGGGACGCACCATCTGGGAGATGCTCCGCGAGGCCACGGGGGAAGAGGCCTCCGCCCTTGATCAGGCGTTGCGCACCTACGAGATGGAAGGGGGCGCGGCGGCCGTGCGGCTCCCCATCGCGGACGTGCTCTCCCATCTGGGCAAGGGCGGGGTCGGCGTGGTTACGCTGAACTGCCACGCCTGCGCGGAGGAGGCCTTGCGTTCGACCGGGCTGTCCGCGTTCATCGGAGCCATCGTGGCGCGCGGGGACACGACCCGGCTCAAGCCGGACCCGGAACCGCTGCTCATCTGCATCCAGGAACTGGACGGGGAACCCGGGAACGCCGTATTCGTGGGAGATCGAGAGCGTGATCGGGAGACGGCCGAGGCGGCCGGGACGGCCTATCTGGCGGTCCACGACCTCCTCCGGGAAGCAAGGTGAAGTGAGGGGTGAACCTTCTTTAGGCTCGAGGGCGTCCTTCCGGTGGGCAGGCAGGCCAGATGATTTCCGAGCGCTCGCGGAGCCCGACGCTGCTGTTCGATGGGGAATGTCGGGTGTGCCGGACCTTCGCGGGCTTCGTGTACCTGTGGGGCCGCCCTCGGGGCCTCCGGGTGTTGCCCTTCCAGGAGAAGGAGGCGCGGAGCTTGCTCGTTGCCCTCACGGATGAAGAGGTCCGGAGGTCTGCCCACCTCGTTCTGGAGGATGGGGAAGTCTTGAGCGGCCGGCGGGCCTTCCCTGCCCTCCTCGATCGGCTCCCGGCGCTCGGGGCCCTTCATCGACGTCTTGGGAATCGTTTCATTTTCCCGCGGCTCGTTCGTGCCCTTTACGACGCGGGCGTCACCTTACGAGGTGCACTTCGATGCACCACGGCGCGTCCGGACTCGACGGCCTAACCTGACGCCCGAATCCACCCGGGTCTCGTGGGAGGGGGAAGCCTCTCCGCGAGTCGGGGGAGATTCTGGCGGAATTTTGGCCTACGTTGATATCGGAGACTCAAGACTGGGCTGCAAGGAGCGAATATCATGAGAGCAAGAGCCACTCTAGGGACGGGTCAGACGAGTCCTCGACCCTCGCCACCGGGACGGCAACGATCGCAGCGGTGCCTATGGCTGCCCCCTTCGACATGGTGCTGATCGGCGTGATCATAGCCGTCGTTGTCGCCGTCGCAAAGCTGCCCTCGCGGGAGGACATGGGGGTTTTATCGCCATCGATATCAAACGTCTGGACAACTCCCCTGCGGAAGTTGAAGCGGCCGCGCGGGCCCATGGATTCTCCGCCGGCGAACTCCGGCTGGATGTGGTTCATCCACTGGTTGTTCAAATCGAAGCCCCACTTGAATTCGTGAGCCCCCTGGATCTTGGTGAAGTTCGCCGTGTACTGGAAGACAGGGTCCTTGCGCAGGTAGGGCATGAAGTGGTCCTGGTTGCCGTAGTCGCTGAA
>JAZGDV010000085.1:0-2632 GCA_036478175.1 Thermoplasmata archaeon | reverse complement strand
GGAGGGTCTTGAAGACCCCTTTGACCTGCTGGCCGCTGAGCTCGCTGCCGAACATCTCCAGGCCCCGGGGGTACCAGACGTTGATCGTGTGCTGGAGGTCCTCGATGCCGAAGTTCCCCCCATCGAGAGTGGCGGCCACGGCGATGGCCTTCGTCAGCCGCTCCCCGGCCGCCAGGTGGTAGGACTCCTCCATGAACCGCATGAAGGGCATGGAGAGGGCCATGGGGGCGTAGAGGAAGTGGTGCTGCATCTCCAGCTGGTACTTCCCCACCCGATCGATGAGGGCCATGAAGACCCCCTCGTCCATGATGCTCAGGAAGGGGATGTTGAAGGCATCCAGGATGTGGTGGCCGGGCTTCATGGCCAGAAGTTCCTCCATCGTCTCCGTGGCGTAGCGCCGTCCGTCACGCTGGTCCCAGGTGGGGTCCAGGGTGAGGACCCCGGCCATCTGGTAGTGGTGTCGGAGCTCCTCCACGCACACCCGCTTGGCGGAGAAGCTCAGGGTCTCCAGGAGGCCGGGGTAGGTGTCGCTGTACCCGTCGGTCCGGTGGATGCCCTCCACGATCTCCCGGTCCATGCCCGTCAGGCTGTCCGTGTCGAGCTTGGTGTAGATCATCCGGTGCTGCTGGATGCTGCCCAGCTCCGTGGAGGCCTGGGCCTTGATGATCTTGAGGGCGATATGGAACTGCTCGTCGTTGAGATCCTCCGCCCGGTTGACACGGTGACCCAACTCGGAGGTCCTGCGTCCCGCGGCCAAGGCCTTGGAGGCGTAGGTGCCAAAGGAATCGGGTCGGACCTGGATAACGGCCAGCTGCGTGACGGGGCGCTCCGGATAGAAACGGTGCCATGTCGGCTCGTCCTGGACCTCCGACAGCTCCTGAAAGTAGGTGTCCTGCCAGTGGGTGCACTCCTCCTGCCACCGCTTGGGCAGCGGCTGCTGGTCGAAATGGTCCATCAGGCCCATGGACAGTCTCCCATGGGGTCCCCTCCTTAGTAAGATTACCGGATATGCCGTCCGGGGGTCGGGCCGGCGGCACCTTTATTCCCATGTCGGCCGTTTGCGAAAGCGGGTAAGGCCATGGGCGATTTCTCGCGCCTTGAAGCGCAGATGGGCCAGGATGTGCACGAGCTCCACAACTTCCTCTGGACCCCGGGATGGAAGGGGGACGAAGGTCGGTTGCAGGAGAGCCTTCGACAGCAGGCCGGGGAACTGGACGCCTTTCTTGGGGCCGGGGGGACCCTCGCAGAAAACACGACGGCCCTGACGAAGGATTGGGGGCGAAACCGCTCTGGGGAGATGCTCTTTGAGCTGCTGGACCACACCTATACCTTGACGGCGGCGACCGAACTCCTGCGAAGGGGCGAGTTCGCGAAGGCGGCGGCCCAAGCGAATCAGGCGGCCGAGAGCGTGAGCATCGGCATCTGCGCCAACGCGGGCGCCTTCCCCCTGGTCGAGCGATGGGAGGGCGGGCAAATCACCTTCGCGACGTACGCGGGTGAGCTGGCCAAGGTCCTCGGGGAGAAGGGGCTCTCCCCCTCGGAAGGGCTCCGACGGCAGCTCATGGCGGTGCACGCCCTCGGGAAGGATTGGGACGCCTCTGCCTCGCCGAAGCTGGAGGAAATGGGAGCGCGCGCTGCCATCGAAAGTGCCCTGTGGATCGCGGTGGCCGGCGTTCAGTTACGCGAGGCGCTGGATGCCGCGCCTAAGACCCCCTACGGAGCCATGCCAGGACTCTTCCTTCGGATCGCCCGCCGCCTGTAATCGGGTGTATCATTACACCCGCCTCGGGTCATGGCCCCCCGTGGCAGGCCTCGTGCGGGACATCGGACACCTTCTCGTAGGGGTCGACCGCCATCGTGTCGTTCCACCGTGTCTAGACACCGGACCGGGCGCTGGAGGAAATTCATCGCGTCCTGAAGGCGGGACGGCGCCTGGTGGTAGAGGAGTTCGACCCGAGTCGCGGAAAGGGCAGGCGCACCCACGCCCTCGAGAGGACCTTGGGGAACGCCCGGTCCGGCTTCTACCCTCCCGACGAGCTTCGATCGAAGCTCGAAGAGCACCGTTTCCATGGGGTCGCCTACGAGATGGTAGAGCCAGGTTGCTTGCTCACGGCCGATGCGTAGGCCCCCTCTCATGGAGGTGGGCCGAGGCGTGTTCTCAGCAACCGGAACCGACGATAGCCTTTAATCCCGTCCGTCGCGTTCTCCCCTTTCCGCGTGGAGAAGGGGCGGGAGGCCTTGGGGAGGAGGAACGTTGCTGCGTAGCTTTCATGTCCTGTTTGTTCTGGCGGGCGTCCTCTTCTTCGCGGGCTTCGCCCTTCTCGACAGCGGTCTGGATCTGCGGACGTCGTTCCAGGGAGAGGAGACCTTCGACATTCCGGCAGGCGCCCAATGGTTCTACGCCGTGGAAGTCCCGATGCAGGCAGGCGGGCGGATCCACATCGACTTTCAGGAGACGTCCCAACGGGCCATCAGCGTGCTTGTGCTCACAGAGGGGGATTATCATTCCTTCCTGAGTGCCGAAGCGGTGCCCGTCATCGAGAGCACTTCGGGGTCCTCCGGGGTCCTCGCCCTCAACCTCCGCGAGGCGGGAACCTACTACCTCGTGTTCATGCACGCGGCCGGTACCCAC
>JAZGDV010000084.1:0-2391 GCA_036478175.1 Thermoplasmata archaeon | reverse complement strand
CCAGGACCACGTCTCCGCGTTCCGCATCCATGCGATCGAGCCGAAGCACCGGGGAAATGGCAGGGGCCGCATCGTAATTCACCCGGACCGTCAGATAATCCATTCGGGCACCGGAATAGTTCGTCCCGACGCGGACGCGCAACCTGGCATCACTCAGCCTTGTGGGATCCCAGGCGGTGGCGGACGTGAAGTTCAGGAACTCCACCGTGTCGTTGTCGCTCGATTTGTTCGTAGCCGTCTGGTTGGATGCCCAGGTCAACCCGCCGTCCCATGAGATTGTCACGTTCAGGATAGAGCGCGCGCTGAGGCGGTACCACTCCACGCCCACCTCTACGCTATTCACCCTGTCCTGCGGGCCTAAGTCAAGGCCGAACCCAGACCAGGCTGTGTCACTCTCCCCCGCCCCAGATGATGGCCAGGCAGCAACGATGCCCGTGCCTCGGCTGAAGGTACCCGATGCGGTGGCGACATAGGTCTTGTTAGTTTGGGAAAACGCTTCCGTCCCGCTAGCCGTTCCAAACCTCGCCGAAGCGGGATTCGGTCCGTCTGTCCGCTCGAGGAGGGGCGAGGTCCAGCTCGTGAAGGATCCACCTGACCCATGTGCGGCACCGAAAACGACGAGGCCGGCCGCGGGAACGGTGACGAGTTCGACCTCGATGGTCGATACCGATTCTGCTGTGTCCTCAATTTCGATATCTGTCGGACCGGCTTGAGAGACTTCGGTGTAAAGCTGTGCATGAACTGCCCAATTGCCATCACCACCACTGACTACGATAGGTACCGACCCGCTGGAAGTGCCCAAATCATCCTCATCGCAATACCACATCTCTTGGTGGTTTCCGCCTCCGGCTGAGTTCTCCGCTTCCGTCACTTTGTTGCAGCTGTTCGAGTCGACCGTCACATCGGTTAGGCTGGTTCCCGTGCTCTCATCATCTGCCAGTACGACGACCAGACGGTCCGTGCCAGGAGAGCCTATGTCAAAGGAGAAGGAGGTTCCACGTACGCCACCGGCACGAATGAAACTGGCACCACTCATTGGATCTGCAGTAGCGTAGACACCGTCCGAAGCGGAGACGTTCTCGCACGCCGTCCAGTTGTTGCCTATGGCCACGCATTGGCTGGCCTCCCCTTGTCGCTCGGCGCCCTCCGCCACGCCGATCGTTGGTACGCGGTCCGCGAGGAAGGGGACCGCCAGCGTGGTGAGGAGGAGGCAGAGAATCAGGAGTCCCACTCGCCCCGGATTCCTCGTCCGGAGCGCTCGGACTGGCAGAGAGGGCACAACCGATGAGTCCCGGGACTTGGGGCAAATAGGTTTCTTCCCCGTTATCAGGAGGCTGCCTGTTGGGACCGTCCTCCAGGCACACTCGGCGGTTCCCCCTCAGAGGCCGCGCACGCGGGAAGCGTGCTTGTGCCCTAGGTAGACCTCCTCCCACCGATCTCCTAACACCTCCTGGAGAGCCCCCATCGCTTCGCGGAGGTCGAACCCCCACGCGGGGTCGAGCGCCAAAATCCCCCCGTCCGCCCCCGTGGCGAACTCGATGGCGAGGACCTCATGGAAGTCCTTGCCCTTGGGCATCATCGTGGTGAACACGGCAACGATGTCCTCGAGGCGGACGAAGTAGCGCCTCAGGCCCTTGGAGACCCTCACGCCCTCCTTCCCGATCTCCACGTTCTTGCTCCGCCAGAGCAGGCCGAGCAGGAACGGTAGGAACACGGGGAAGCAACCTCCGGCGGCCTAATACCTCTTTCTTCCGAGGTCCTCCGCGCCGCCATCCTTTTGCGTGCCCCCCCCATCGCCTGGGTGGTGTCCCTCCGAGCCTCGACCCATCCCCGCGTCCATCGAGACGGGTCCGTGCTCTTCACCCCCAATCTCCTCCCTGGGAGGGCGGTCTACGGGGAGCGACTCCTCCGGGAGGGGGGCCGGGAGTACCGCGCGTGGTCTCCGCGGCGAAGCAAACTGGCGGCGCTTCTGCTCCTCGACCCGCACCCCTTCGCCCTCGAGAAGGACGCGACCATCCTCTACCTCGGAGCGGGAACGGGCACGACGGCCAGTCACCTCTCGGACCTCGTACCCCAGGGCGCGGTCCATGCCGTCGAAATGGCGCCTCGTGCCTTCGAAAAACTCCTCCGACTCGCCGAGGTGCGCCCCAACATCGTGCCCGTCATGGCCGACGCGCGGAATCCGGAGACGTACCGGGGCCTGGTGGGCGAAAGCGACTTCCTCTATCAGGACGTCGCCCAGCGCGACCAGGCCGGGATTCTCCTTCGCAACCTCCCCCTACTCCGGGAGGCCGGCCTCGCCATTCTGATGGTCAAGGCTCGGAGCGTCGATGTGACGGCGGAGCCGGAAGCCGTGTTCGAACAGGCACGCAGAGAACTGGAGGGCGCCGG
>JAZGDV010000083.1:0-2886 GCA_036478175.1 Thermoplasmata archaeon | reverse complement strand
TTCTCCTGTTCATCGTCCCGATCGGGGCCTTCGTCGAGCCGGATGAGGAAGAGATGCAGGCTCTTGACCGTCCGAAACGGGCGGCCATCTACGCCGCAGGACCGGGCTCCAACGTGGTACTTGCCGTTCTCCTTGCCGTGATTTTCTCCCTCGGAATGATGTCCGCAGTCCAGGCGAAGGCCCCGGGCATGGGCATCACGAGCATCGTCGCCGAGAGTCCTGCGGAGATGGAGGGTCTGGCGATGGGCATGATCATCACCCACATCGACGGCGTCGCCGTCGAGACCGCCGCCCGGTTCACCGAAGTCCTCGGGCAGAAGGACGCGGGGCAAGTCCTTTCTGTCGACCTCTTCCAGAATGAGGAAAGCTTCACACGCCAGATCACGCTTGCCGATCGTTTCGACTTCACGGACCAGGAAGCGGATCGCGGGAAGGGGTTCATCGGGGTTGGTACGGTCAGCACGAACCCCGACGTCTTCAACCCCTTCGTGTCAAGCCAGCGTCTGGGGATCGGTGCCGCCTCCCTCCTCTTTCTCCTCTTCCCCTTCAGCGGCATGATGCCCATGCAGGCCCCCCTCACGGACTTCTACACCCTCACCGGCGCCTGGACCGTCCTCCCGGCCTCGGCCTTTTTCGTGCTGGCGAACACCATCTACTGGCTCTTCTGGATCAACCTCATGTTGGGGATGACCAACGCCCTGCCCGCGGTCCCTCTGGACGGCGGCTACCTGTTCCGGGACTGGGCCGAGGCGGGCCTCAAGCGGATCCGAAGGGGCATGAAGGCCGAGGCCGCCGCCCGTGTCGCGCGGAACCTCTCCTATGTGGCCGCCCTGTCCATCTTAGCGCTCATCCTCTGGCAGCTGATCGGACCGCGGATCTAGGCTTCCGCTGAGTCAGCCCTTCTCCAGGCCTCCCAGGCCGAAGATGCCTCGTGGGTCGATCCCTCCGGACCCCGCGCCGTGGGCCATGCGGAGGGTCTCGAAGGCGGGCTCGAACCCGAGGTCTTCCAGGAGGCCGAGCGCCGCTTTGTTTTCCTCGGGAACGGCCACGGCGACCTGCCGGTCCGGGAAGGCCGCGAGCAGGTGGAGGAGGAGGGCCTCGGCGATGTCCGGACGATCAGGTGGGGCGACCCAGGGGGCGACATCCATCCCTCCGGCATACCGGGCGCCCACGGCGTACCCCCGGAGGTCCTCCTCGGACCATACGAAGAAGGCATCGCCGTAGTCGTGGTAGAATTCCGTGAGGACCTTCCCTCGCTCGTTACCGAAATAGGGGCGGTCGAAGGTGGTCAGGGCATCCAGCTCGGAGGCGTGGACCAACCGCGGTTCGTCGGCGAGACGACCCTCTGCCTTCCCCTCATAGCGCCAGCTCCGACCGTGCGCCGCGAAGCCCAGGCCGCGGTAAAAGCCCTCGGCGTTCGCGTACGCATTCAGCCAGGCTGTCTCCGCGCCCTGCATCTCCCCATAGTGGACGGCCTCCTCGACGAGCGCGCGCCCGTAGCCCTTTCCCCGTTCTTTGGGCTGCACGATGACGTTCCCAATCCAGGTCGCGTTCTCGTAGGCGGTGGCGGTGGTGATGCCCACCCGGCGACCCTCCGTCCACGCCACGAGGGTGCCCTCCGGATCCATGCGTCGAAACCGCCGGAAGTCTTCGGAATCGTAGTCCCACCCCTCCTCGTTCGTCAGCGCCACGGCAAAGTCGACGTCCGTCGCGCGCATCGGACGGATCTCGAGGGTCACAACAGGCCCCTGGACCGAAGCTCCTCAGGTTCGTCGCACGCGTGGGTGCCGTGGGTGACGAACCGCGGGTCCCCCCGCGCGTCTTTGTACATACAGGGCCCGTACTCGTCGTCCTCCGCCCCGTACCACTTGTCGCAGTCCATGCAACGATGCCAGGCCGGATGGCGCTTTCGTGCCTCCGCCAACGTCTGTTTCAGTTTCTCGTTCATGGAGGCCTCGTCGGGGTCCGCGCCGCAGGGGGCTCAGGACCCCCAGAACGGGTCTTCCCTTCGCTTGATCGCCTTGACGGTCTCCAGCACCTCGCGGTCGTCTTGCTTCAGGTCACTCGCTTCCAGGCGACGGACGTGCCCCTCGGGTACATCCACATAGAGGACGTCCTCGGACTTGATCTGGCGACCGACGGTGGCCCCCTCGATCGCCACCGCCACCTCACCCCCGGCTCCGACCTCTTGCAAGGAGATCTCCTTGCTCCGAATGCTCCGGATTCTTCCGACGATTCGTCCGTCCTCGCGAAGCAGGGACTGACCTACCCGTATCCGACCGGCCAGGACCCGGACCCCCACGATGGCGGGCTTGCTGACACGAAAGACATAGTCGGGGAGAAGGAGGACCTTCCCGGGATGGACGACCTCCCGTCTCCGCTCCGTTTCGAGTTCCGCCCTTCGCTCCCCGACCCACTCCTGGTAGCCCTCGATGAGGCGATAGACGACGTCGTCCTCGAAGACCCGCACGTCGGGATGTTTCCCCAGCTCCTCCTGGGCCTCCGCGAGGATGGGCACATTGAAGGCCAAGATGACCCGTTGGAGCGGGTCCCGAACCGTCGCAGCCGCCACGATCTCGCGACGCGAGACGGGGCCGAGGCCCGCCTGGCGAATCTGCAGATCCTCATCCTTCATCTGGTAGGCGAGTCCCTCGAGGGACCCCAGGGCATCGGCCTTGGCGATGAGACCCTCGTCCGACAGTTCGATTTCCAACCGGGTCGCCTCCTTCACCTGGGCCGTCGCCGCCGCCAGATCGGGGCCCGCCACCCGCAGGGGAGCGCCCGCCACCACCCCCTCGACGTCCGCCGCCGCAATCTTGATGCCCGCCGCAGCCCCGACCTCGGACACCGAGTCGAACCGGTTCTCCGGGTCGCGGATTTCATCCA
>JAZGDV010000082.1:0-3635 GCA_036478175.1 Thermoplasmata archaeon | reverse complement strand
AGACGGGTCTCCATCTGGACTCGCTGGGCTGTGGTCACCTGGAGCTGCTGCTGGAGTTGGCGGAACTGGTTAATCTGATTCTGCAGCTGGGGAGGGATTTCTCTCACGCGCCGGCCTCCTCAATCATTCGGAGGGCCCCCGAGGCCCAGCGGAGGTAGGAGTTCAGGGCAGCCCGCAGGGCGCCGGTATCTCGAGCCTCCATCTCCATCACCAGGGCGCTTGTGGTGGTTCTGAGGGTGACCGCACTTCGGGGAACCGGTCGGGCCGCTTCGGGCCCTAACGCCGCGGCCACGGTCTCCGCCGCATCCGTTTCCACGCGGACCCATGCCCGCCGCACGCTCATCGCACCTTCAGGACCTTCTTGACGTTGGGCCGCTCCTTGTAGAAGATCTTGGACCCGCAGTGTTCGCACTGGATGCCCACGGTGTTGATGTTGGAGCGAACGGGCTCCTTGCATACGGCGCACTTGTACATGTTACTCCTCCAGCCCCTCGGGCACCACGACGTCCTCCTCGGCCGCCCGGCGGGAGACCTGGCGTGAGATCGAGGTCGTGACCACGGGGCGGTAGGCCCCCCCGGCGAAGGTGTAATCACAACGCCGGCAGCTCCAGATGCCCGTGCTCACCCGCTTCACCGACGGGTGGCGGCATCGAGGACATACGTGCCACCGCGACTTTTCCCGCAGGACCTCACGGATGCGTCGGCGGATCTTGACCCCGTAACGTGGGCCGAGCGAGCCCGCGGGCCCCGCCTTCTTCGTACGCCGCGCCATCCCCGACTAGGCCTCCGCGATCGTCTTCCGAATCTCCTTCCCAATCTTCTGGGAAAGGGCGACGACCTGGTTGACCTCATCCACGGTGAAGCTGCCAGTTAAGCCTTTCTGCATGGCCCGGATGTGGCCCCCCTCGTCGGTGACGACGGTCAGGCGGGCATCGGCGATGCGCTCCTCTTCCAGGGAGGGATCGATGAAGATGGCGTCCCCGATCTTGGCGGCGGTGACGGAGATGGGCTGATGCTCCACCTCCAGGGGGGCGTCTTTCCCCTCCCCCAGCTTTGTGGCGTTCGGGATGGTCGTGTTCATGAGGGCGGCCAGAGCGGCGTAGTTTCCGGCGTCGAAGAGATTTCCCTCGTAGTCCAGGACGTGGATGTCGACGAAGAGGAGCCAGACCTTCTCGCCGGGCTCGATTCCAAGCTTGGATACATCCACCGTGTCTGTCGATCGGATACCCCGGTCCACCACACGGGCGAGCTCGATGGCAGGCGGCTTCGGGGGACCAAGCTCGAATGTCGGGCTCGCGCCGGGGCGAAGTTCCGCGACAACAATCAGGACCCCGGAGTCGGGCCGGTCGGCGTAGGGTGAGCCCAGCTCCATCTTAACGCCCACCAGGAGGTCCGTGGCGCCCAGGTGCACCCGGGCACTCCCCTCGGCCGACTCGATGTAGCCCTTCTCCACCGTCAGAGGCCGATGCTCCTCGAGACCCCGCCCGTCGATGCGTTTGCCCGCCTCGGCCAGGCGCTGGATGTGACTCCGCGTCAGCTCGTGGACGACTTCAACCATCTACGCCTCCTCCTTGACGGTCTCTTCTTCGAGCTCTTCTTCGGCACCTTCCTCCGCTTCGAGTTCCTCCACGGAGACGGCGTACCGACGCTTGAGGGCGTCCTTCTGCACCTCGTAGATCTCCTTGGCCGCGTCAATCGCCATCTTCATCCCCTTCTGGAACTCCTTGGGCGTGAGGTCGCCATCCATCTGCAGGAGGACAATCTCCTCCGTCCGGGGGATGATGGCGAGGGGGACGTCCGCTTCGCCGTAGTTGTCCTCGTCCTTTCCGAGATCCAAGACGACCGTACCGCCGATCTTCCCGAAGGCGACCCCGGCCAACAAGCTCCTCATGGGAATCCCGGCATCCGCCAGGGCCACGGCGACCGCCGTGAGTGCGGCGACCCGGGTTCCGGCGTCTGCCTGCAGAATCTCTACGAACACATCGATGCTCGAGCGCGGGAACTGCTCCAGGAAGACCACGGAGGAGAACGCCTCGCTGGTCACCTTGGAGATCTCCGTGGAGCGCCGGTCGGGGCCGGGTCGCTTGCGATCGCCCACGGAGAACGAAGCCATGTTGTAGGTCACCCGGACCAAGGCCCGGGCGGGGTCTGCCAGGTGGCGAGGGTGACACTCCCGTGGCCCGTAGACCGCGGCCATGACCTTGTTGTTCCCCCACTCGAGATAGGCGCTTCCGTCCGCGCGCTTCAGGACGCCCGCCTCGATGGTCAGCGGGCGCAGTTCGTTCGCCTTGCGGCCGTCCAGCCGCTTGCCTTTGGAATCGATTAACTTGGGCGTTTCCGCCATCGTGCTCACCTAGGATTACTCGGCTTTTCCGTAGGTGGCTTCGAGAAAGTCCCGGACGGCGTCGGTGAGCCCGTGTACGTGTGCGTCGGACTCGATCATCTCGATGGCCGTCACGGCGTGGACGACATCATCAATCTCTCCGTCAATCCAGATTCGACCGTTCTCGCCCACGAAGATCCGCGTGTTGGTGAAGCTCTTGATCAGGCTGATCATGCTCCCCTCCCGGCCTATCACCCGGGGGACCTTGGCGTGGGAGATCTCCACGATGCGCCCCCCCGTCAGCTTCCGGGTGGACCGATCCTTCATGGTGATGATTACGCGCTTCGTCTCATCCAGGCTGATGATCTTCACCAGGACCGCGTCTTCCACGTCCAAGTAGCGGGCCGTGTCGCCGAAGTCCACCTTCCAGGGAACCTCGTTCACGCGGAGCGGGGAAGGGTGCGGACCGTTGAGGTCGACCAACCAATGGGAGGGCCCCAGGTCGACGACCTTGCCGATGACCAGGTCCCCCTCCCGGGGGATGTAACGCCCGCCTACAGGAACGACGTCGACGTAACCGCCTTGCTCCCGCTTGATGCCTAGGAGGGAGGCGTATATCTGGCCGCCTTCGCTGAACGTGCCGACACCGGGCTTCAGGCCTTCGCCGTCGAGAACCTCTCCCGGAACGACAACGGCCCGTTCGGGACTACTCATTCCACCTCACTTGCCTTGCGAGGCTCGTAGGGGCCGGGTCACTTAAGAATCTTCGTCTCCACGTTTCCGTGGGTCCGTTCGTTCAGGCGATCCAGGAATTCGCCCTGGAACCCGGCGGCCACCTCTACGACTCCGATCCAGGAGCCGTCGGGTTGCCACTCCTCCTCGAGGATCTTGCCGTAGGACCGGACCTCCCCGTAGGCCTTCCCCGCGTCGGCCGGGAGGAGCTTGATGGCGAACTTCGTCTTCTCCACGCTGAGGGGAAGGAGGGGACGGAGGACGTCCAGCGTCGATTCCACCTGTTCCTCCACGGGCCGGAACGGGTCTACGTGGACCCCGGCCTCCTCCATGGCATTCTCGATGCGTTGAGGCGGATGGGGGGTCCCCGTCTGGGGATTGATGGCATTGGATGCAATGTAGGCGACGATCTGCTTTCGTTTGGTCTCGCGCAGGGCCCGCCGCTGCTCTGTCGTGAGGGCGATGTCGCCCTCGCGGACGATGACCGTGGCGACCTGGAGGGAATCGGCCGTGCCAAAGAGCTCCGCCATCCTCTCCTCCGAGGCCCGGAGTCCCTTCTTTACATCCCGGAAGATGGCGT
>JAZGDV010000081.1:0-2532 GCA_036478175.1 Thermoplasmata archaeon | reverse complement strand
CGGCCTGCCCCACGAAGCGGAAGGGGTTGACCCCCGGGAGCTGGGCGAGCTCCCGCACCATCTTGTCGGAGGTCTCTCGGTAGTGGGTGAACAGAATGACACGCGACTCCGGTTTGGAGGCAAACTGCTCCGCCATGATCTCCCGCACCTTCGCCACCTTCGGGTCCTCGGGCCGCGTCGATCGGGCCTGCTTGAACGCCTCCTGGACCTTCGGGATGCGGACCAGGGTCTTGGACGCCTTCGAGCTGTCCTCCTCGCGGGCCTCCTGCTCCAACCGGTTCGCGTAGGAGCGCAGCGCCCCGAGTCCCTGGGTCTCCAGGACCTCCACGGCGTGGTTGACTTTGAGCGCCACGGCCAGGTTCGAGGCGGCCCGGTACAGGTGGTAGTTCTTCTCCCCCCGGGCCAGGCGCTGGCTTACCCGTTTCTGCGCGGCCACGATCTCGCGGACGGTGGCCCGGCGCCGTTCCGGCAGGAACCCTCGTCCTTGGAGGTCGGACACCACTTCTTGGAATGCCGCGCGGAGGAGGTCACGGATGCGCACCATCGGGGGCGGGAGGGAGACGGTCACCCGCTCCATCTTCACGTCGTGGATGTAGTTCACGACATCCGGATCGAACTCCGTCCGGATCTCCACGCCCTCGATGCCCAGGTTGCGGGTCACCTCGAGGATGCGCGCCGGGTCGCTCCCGGGCGAGGCCGTCATGCCCATCACCAGGCCCGCCTCCCCCTTGTAGGCCTCTCCCACCGGCACGTAGGCGTATTCCCCCACGGCCCGGTGGGCCTCGTCGAAGACGACGAGACCGAAGCCCTCGAGGGTCATCCGCTCGTACTTGAGGTCGTTACGGACCACTTGGGGGGTGGAGACGATGACATCATCATGGATCCAGGTCCACTCCCGATCCGCGGGGGCGACCTCCCCCGTCAAGGTGCCGACCGCGAGGTCGTCCTGGAGCCGTGCGCGAAGGAAGGAGGCGTGTTGCTCCACCAAGGGCTTTGTCGGCGCGAGGAAGAGGACCCGGCCCGCCCTCGCACGGAGTCGTTCCGCGAGGACCAACAGGGCCACGACGGTCTTGCCCATCCCGGTGGGCAGAACGACGAGCGTGCTCCGTTCCAGGCAGACGGCCGCGATGTTCACCTGGTAGGCCCGCTCCTCCAGCTCGTCGGCCACGAGGAGGGGGTTCTCGAGAAGCACGTCGAGACAAGGTGTCAGGCGTATAAAGTTAGTACGGGGGGTACGTCCGCCGCCGTCGCCGGCGCAGGCCCGTGAGGACCATGGCCAAGGCCAGCATGACCCCGCCGATGATGAGGGCCACGAGGAAGTTCCCTCCTGAGAGGTCGAATCCGAAGCCCAAGGGCACCTGGAGGCTGAAGACGAAATCGGCCTCGTTTCCTTCGTCCATGAGGGCAACAAGGATGCCCTGATGGAGGACGCCCCGCTCCGCCAGGAGGGGCGCGCGGACCATGAGGTTCAACGCGCGCTGTTGGTCGGGCCCCAATCGGTCCGCGTAGGCCGTCACGGCGATGGCGGAGGTCTCGTTTCGCCCAAGGAGGGCCTCCCAGTCCACGGGGAGGCCCTGCACCAGGAAGGTCACGGTCCCCGGAACGTCACCCACGTTCACGACGAGGAACAACAAGGAAACCGTGCCGCCGGGGATGACCTCTTTCGGGCTCTCCAGGGGTTTCAGGAGGGGAACGGGCGCCAGCGGCACCTGGAGGATGACCACATCGTCGATCCACCAGCCCCCCTCCTCTGGCATCGCACCCGCGGTGGCCGTGAAGCGGACCTGCATGCGGGCGGCGCCCTGGGCGAAGGGAGCCAGGTCCACATAGACGGGGGCCCAGTCGAGGTCGATTCCCGTGAAGGAGACCACCTCGATCCACGCCCCCCCTTCGAAGGAAACCGCGACCGCCGCTCTGTCGGATTCCGGCGGATCCCCTCCGCTCTCCTCCGACGCCGTGGCAAGCTGGTACCGCTGGTAAAACAGGAGGCGAGGTACCTCCCCCGCCAGCAGAATTTCCGGGCTCGTCAGGTGGTAGAACGGATAGGCCATCGGGGCCCCGAAGGTGCCGAAGTAGCCGAACCGCCACGACCGGGTGGGGCCGTGGGCGGTCCCGAAGCCCTCGCCATCCTCCACCACATCCCACCGATGGGGGGATCCGAGGTCGTTGGAGAGGGTCCAGGCCGAGGTGTCGCCCTCCACATCCTCCAACAGGAGATGTTCGCCGGCGACGAGGTGGACGATTCGGATGTTGTTCTCTGGGAACTCGTCCCCCGTGACCTGAACGGCCGCCTCCACGAGATAGGTGCCGCGTAGCGTGGGCGTGAAGGCAAAGGCGATGGTCCGGGTCTCCCCCTCATCGAGGGGGAGCAGGGCGCGGGACTCCTCGGTCACCCGCGCGCTCCGGTTGTACTCCTCGTAGAAGACCTCGAAGCTCAGGGAGCCGTTGGAGATGGTGGTGAGGCCGCGGTTGGTGACCCGTACGTTGACCGGGACCGACTGATTGAGGGGAACGAAGCTCGGACGGGCGACG
>JAZGDV010000080.1:0-4234 GCA_036478175.1 Thermoplasmata archaeon | reverse complement strand
TCCTCAAGGATATCCAACGCGTTATCGCTGGTGAGGCGGGTCTCGTGGGTCTCCACCTGCACGCCTGGGTTGAGTCCTTCCAGCCTTTCCTGGGCCACCTTGAGCTTCGGCTGGGCCAGGTCTTTCGTGTCGAACAGAACCTGGCGTTGCAGGTTGCTCTCCTCCACTACGTCGAAGTCCACTAGGCCGAGGCGCCCAACGCCCGCGGCGGTCAGGTACATCCCGAGGGGAGCCCCGAGGCCCCCCACGCCCACGATCAGGGCGCTGGAGCGGCGGAGCTTCTCCTGTCCCTCCAACCCCACTTCAGGGAGGATGAGATGGCGGCTGTACCGTCTGATTTCCTCCTGGGTGAGACCTTCCCGGACCGGAGGGCGGGGACCTAGGGTGACGTTAGGGAGCGCCCCCCCCGCGACGCTGGGGACGATGATGACGGTATCCCCGTCGTCCACCGTGGTGTTCTCTTGTTCCAGGTACCGAATGTCTTGGTCGTTCACGTAGACGTTCACGAAGTTGCGGAGCTTTCCGTCGTCTCCCATGAGGTACCGCTTCAGGGGTCCGTATCGATCGACGAGCCCGTCCAGGACCTCCTGGACCGTCTCCCCCTCTAGGTCCAGGCTGTCGCGGTCCCCCACGTACTGCCGCAGCGGCGTGGGGATGCGAATGGTCACGCGAGGCTTACTCATGCTCACTCTCTCCTACTTTCCCCAGGACTAATAAACCTCAAGGACTCCTCCACCATGCCGGTCCCCTCGCGGCGCCACGCGGTCGCTTGCCCCGCCCTCTCCGCCGTAGCGGCCAGGATGACGTAGGAATACCATGGCCACGCCCGCTCCGCATCGTACTGGGAGGGGACCGCGGGATGGTCGGGGTGCGAGTGGTAGAAGCCTAAGATCACGAGATTCCTCTCCCGGGCTTCGCGGTCCCCGTCGACGATGTCCTGGGGGTCGACCTCGTACCGGTCGCGGGTCGTGGCGGCCCGGAGGTTTGTGGCCCGCCGGGTGGCCGTGATGCGCCGAACCTCCCCGTCGAGGCCCAGGAGTAGGCCGCACACCTCCGCAGGGTACCCCTCTCCCGCGTGCCGGCGGAGTTCTACATGCAGGTTCTCGGGGAGCTCCAGCACCTATCCTTCCTCCCAGTAACGCTCGCTGAGGTAACGCTCCCCCGCATCCGGGAAAACGGTCACAATGGTGCCCTCATGGAGCCCTTCCGCCACCTGGAGGGCGGCTGCCAGGGCCGCTCCCGAGGAAGTGCCCACCAAGAGCCCCTCCCGCTCGGCCAGGAGGCGCGCGTAACGCTGCGCCTCCTCGGTCTCCACGAACAGGGCACGGTCCTGAATGGAGGGATCGAAGATGCCCGGCTGCACGGAGGTCTCCATGTGCTTGAGTCCCTCGATGCCATGGAGGGGTTCCGCCGGCTGGAATCCGATGATCTGGGTCGTGGTGTCGTCCTCCTTCAGGCGGCGCCCCGTGCCCACGAGGGTACCGCCCGTCCCCACGCCCGCGACGAAATGGGTCACGCGACCATCGGTCTGGTCGAGGATTTCCGGGCCTGTGCTTTCGTAGTGGGCGGTCCAATTCGCGGGGTTGTTGTATTGGTCCACGTAGAGGTAGGCCTCGGGATCCTCGGCCTGGATGCGACGCGCCACCCGCTGCGCGCCGTCCGTCCCGGCCAAGGGGTCCGAGAGAACGAGCGTCGATCCAAAGGAGCGCAGGATGTTCTGTCTTGTCTGGCTCATGTTCGACGGGATGACCAGCTTCGTGGGGACCCCCAATGCCGCCCCGAGCATGGCAAGGGAGATACCCATGTTTCCGGACGTCGCGTCGAGAAGGGACATCCCGTCGCGGTACACCCCCGCCTTGAGGGCGGCCCGCAGCATCCAGAGCGCGGGCCGATCCTTCACGCTGCCCCCGGGGTTGAACCACTCCGCTTTGGCCTGGAGGGTCACCCTCTCGAGACCCCAAGTCTTCGCGTTCAATGGGAGGAGCGGCGTGTTCCCGATGAGCCGGGTGATGGGCGCTTCCTCGAGCCTGCGGCCTGGAGAACCCGCCAACCTGCGTTGCATCTAGGGGCCGTCCTCTTGGTAGGCCTCGAGCCCGATCCGGAGGGTGCTCAAGGAGAGGAGGGCACACTTGAGGCGGGCGTGGCTGATGGGGATGCCCAGGGTCTGCAAGACGGCGTCCTCGTCGATGGCGAGGACCTCCTCCAAGGTCTTCCCTTTGAGTTTGACCGTGAGCATGGAAGCGGAGGCCTGGCTGATGGCGCATCCCTGGCCCTGGAACTTCACGTCTTCCACCACGCTGGCGTCGTTGAGCTTGAGATAGAGGGCGATATCATCCCCGCAGAGAGGGTTGTCTTCTCGGGCCCAGATGTCGGCGGGATCCAGATCTCCCTTGTTTCGGGGGTTCTGGTAGTGGTCCAGGATCGCCTCCTGATACATCTCGTAGCTCACAGCCGGAAGACCTCCTTGACGCGCTTCAGGGCCTCGGCGAGACGGTCTGCCTCCTCCGCCGTGTTGTACAGGTAGAAGCTCGCCCGGGTGGTGGCGGGCACGTCCAGCCGATCCATCAGGGGCTGGGCGCAGTGGTGGCCTGCCCGCACCGCGATGCCCTCCGAATCCAGGATGGATGCGATGTCGTGGGGGTGGACGCCCTCGAGGACGAAGGAGACGACGCCGGCCCGCTGGCTCACGTCCGTGGGTCCGTGCACGCGGAGACCCTCGATTCCAGCGAGGCGTTCGAGGGCGTAGGCGGTGAGGGCCTTCTCGTGTTCTCGGACGCGATGCATGTCGAGAGCTTCCAGGTAGTCGACCGCCGCCCCGAAGCCGATGGCTCCCATGATGTTGGGGGTCCCCGCCTCGAACTTCCACGGCAAGTCGTTCCAGCGGGCCCACCCGAGGTGAACCTCCCGGATCATCTCCCCGCCCCCTAGGAAGGGCTCCATCTCTTCCAAGATGTCTTCCCGCCCACAAAGCACGCCAATCCCGGTGGGCCCCAGCATCTTATGCCCCGAGACCGCCAGGAAGTCGGCGTCGATGGCCTGGGCGTCCACGGGCATGTGCGGCGCGGACTGGGCCGCGTCGACGAGGCAGAGGGCCCCGGCCTCGTGGGCCCGTTTGGCGATCTCCGCTACGGGGTTGATGGTCCCCAGTACGTTGGAGCATTGGGTGACCGTGACGAGCTTGGTCCTCGGGGTGATGAGCTCGTCGTAGTCCTCCATCTTGAGCGTGCCGTCGTCGTGGATGTCGACCCACTTAAGGACCACGCCGAGCTTGTCCTGGAGAAAGTACCAGGGAATCGTGTTGGAGTGGTGTTCCATGACCGTGGAGACGATCTCGTCTCCTTCCTCAAGGCCGCCCTTCATTCCCCAGCTGTAGGCCACGGCGTTGATGGCTTCCGTGGTCCCGCTGGTGTAAATGACTTCCTCTCGGGCTCGGACGTTGAGGAACGCCTGGATCTTGTCTCGTGCGCCCTCGTACGCCTCCGTGGCCCGCTCCCCGAGCTGGTAGATGGAGCGGTGGACATTGGCCGTGTAGACGTCGAGGTACTCGTTCATTTTCTCTACCACGGAACGCGGCTTCTGGGACGTGGACGCGTTGTCCAGGTAGACTAACCGCTTCCCGTGGACCTCTTGGTCCAGGACAGGGAAGTCCTGTCGGATGGCCCGTGTGTCCAATACGCTCTCCTCGAGCTTCCCCACCATCTCTACGCCTCCTCACGCAACCAATCGTATCCCCGTTCCTCCAGCTCGGCCGCCAAGTCCTTGCCTCCCGACCGGGCAATCCGCCCGTCGACTAAGACATGCACCTCCTGCGGGACGATGTACCGGAGGATGCGCTGATAGTGCGTGATGAGCAGGATGCCCGTGCCCTCCTGGGCGAGTCGATTCATGGCGTCGGCGACGACTTGAAGGGAGTCGATATCGAGGCCGGAATCCGTTTCGTCCATGACGGCCAGGGGAGGCTGGAACAGGGCCATCTGCAGGACCTCCGCCCGCTTCTTCTCCCCCCCGGAGAATCCTTGATTCATGTACCGGTCGAGGAACGCCTCATCGATGCCCAGATTCCCAAGTTCCTCCTGCACCCGCGTATCGAACGCCTCCCCGTTGGCCTCCTCGGGCCGGACGGACCGGTAGGACTCCCGGAGGAAGCGCCGCATCTTGACCCCCGGCAGGTCCGTCGGGTATTGGAAGCCCAGGAACAACCCGCGGCGGGCGCGCTCGTCGGTGTCCATGGCTA
>JAZGDV010000008.1:0-12024 GCA_036478175.1 Thermoplasmata archaeon | reverse complement strand
CATAAGACGCCGGCCGTATCCGCCCGTTAGCTCCCGTAGTGTAGTCCGGTCAAGCATCGGGGCCTCTCGTGGCTTGCGGAGCCAGAGAAAGCCCCTGACAGGGGTTCAAATCCCCTCGGGAGCACTCCACAAATGGGGTGAAACCCTTTGTGGAACTGCTATTTCCCCGTCGAGGAGGGGGGGGTAGGGCCTCTACGGGCCTCGACTGTTCTCGCCAGGGAGAATATCACAAAGACCAAGTCGTGGCATCCCCTGCCAGGGCGCAAGCGCCGAGGAGGGGCGTGTCCAAATACCCTGGGCCCGCATAGCGGGGGGAGGTGAAGGAGAGAGTGTGGGGAAGATTTGTCAAGGGCAGGCTAAAAGGAATGCGAGCGCTATTCATCGTGCCCCTCATTGTGTTGGGGGTAGCGTTGGTTGTGCTCTGGCCCTTCGTGTTCATCTGGGCGTTGAACACCATATTCGGGCTGGGCATCCCGCTCAACTTCTGGACGTGGCTGGCTACCATCGTGATATTGTTAACGGTAGCGGCCATAGCGAAGTGAGACCGATGCTTGGTGTGGTCCGCCCGTGCCCTTCGTAATGTAAGGGTCCCGTCGCCGACGTGGTCGAACGCCATCTCGTCCCCCCCGTCGGGCCATAATCGTCCCAATGATTCTCTAGGGAGACCCTCAGATCCCCTGCGATGACCGTTTCGCTAGAAAATTCTCCACATCCTCGAGGGGCACCTGAACTTCAATACCGTCCTTGTACGGCTTGAAACCCAGCCGGTCGTTGATGGAGAGCATCGGGGCGTTGGTGGTGGCATTCCCCGTAATGACCACGTTCACCTTGGGAAGCTCCTCTCGGACACGAAGGAGCATGGCCGCCTTCACCCACTTGCCCAGCCCCCGTCCCCGATAAACCTCCCGGACGCCCGTTCCATACTGGCGAATCAGTGTGGCCTCGGAGGGGTGGTAGCCCATGACCGTGTATCCGCTGATCCGACCGTCTGCTTCGAGGGTGATGGCCCGATGGAAGGATCCTCCCGCGTCGACGAACGAAGCAACCCGCGTCTTGAAAATGTCTGGCGTGAAGAACTCGTCCCCCAGATCCAGGTCACCCCGGGGCTCTTGATTGCTGACCTCGTTCGCCATTTCGCAGAACTCCTCAATCAGATCGTCGTCGAGGTAGTTGCCGGAGAATCGCAACGTCGTCTTCGGCGATCGAGAAGGACCCTCGGTGACCCACTCCTCCACCATGTCCCAATCTAGCTGGTCCAGCACGAGACGATTCTCGCTCCAGGTGAGGGCGACATGGGCTCCGAGGGTCTCGATGAAGCGTCGACCGTCCTCCTCGTCGGTTCCGCCCATCAGAAGGGAGCGGCTGCGACGCCGGGCGATCTCGGCGGCCTTAGCCAGCAATACGCGCCCCACTCCTTTGCGTCGATGAGGAGTCAGGACCTGAATCTCGACCCATGCCATATGCGAGTTCGTCTTGTGGGTGAGGGCTTCCGGTCGTGTCATCCCAAGCTCCAGCCAGCCGATCAAGGGGGCTGAGGCCCCCCCTTCGATGGCCCCAAAGTAGAGAGACTCCCACTCGGGATCCTGCCGCTTCATGAGCTTCTCCGCGGCCTCATCGTCGCGGAGCGGATCCTCCGGATACGTCTCTTCGTGGCGCCTCCGACGGAAGACGTGGTACATCACCCACTGTTCGGGAGAGGCTGTCTCTGCCTCGAAGACGTTGATTGGTATGCTCACCGCGACCGCATCCAGACGGGGCTACCTAACCTTTCGCAGCTCCGCGGGCGGTCTAGGGGACCAGGTAGCGCAACACCGCCTTGGTCAGTCCCGCGAAGGCCTCCTCCACCGATTCCCCCGTCTTCGCGCTGGTGTAGAGGAACGGACAGCCCCACCCCTCGCAGAACATGATCAACTCTTCGGGGGAGATGGCCCGCTCCTGTTCCGCCTTGTTGGCCAAGACGTACGTGGGAACGTTGCCGACCACCCGGAAGATGGTCTGTCGCCAACCCTCCAAGACAGGGAGGGTCTCGGGGCGGGTGGCGTCGCAGACGGCGAGGATGCCCTGGACGCCACGGAAGTAGGTCTCCCGGCGAAGGTCCCGCAGGCCCTTGGATCCCATGATGTCCCAGAGGTTCACCAGCACTGGCAGCTCCGTCTGCTCGTGGCCCATCCGCACCTCCAACTCCTTCGAGGTGACGTGAGTGCCCCACGTGGCGATGTAGCGTTCGTCGTAGTCGCCGTGGACAAAGCGTCGGATGAGAGAGGTCTTGCCGACGGCGAACGGGCCGGCGAGGCAGAGTTTGATCCTCGTACGGTTGGTCTGGGGACGTACCACCTGGAGATCCCGGATCAAGGCCAGGAGAAATCATCGGTAGGTCAGCTTAGGCCTTTGCGAGCCATTATCAGGAGCGAGAAGCGCCCCGCACGTTCGGGCTCCTACGAATCCTCGGATCGAGATTCTCCCCGGAAATGAGTACGACCGCTACCTCCTCGGGTCGCAAGGACAGCGTCCCCTGCATGATGGCCGCGATACCCACGGCCGCGGCGCCTTCGATGACCTGGGCCTCCTTGGCGTGGATCTGCGCCATGGCCTCAGGAATCCCCGCTTCCTCCGCCAGAACGATCTGATCCACGTGTTTCCGTACGAGGGCGAGGTTCTCGGGCGTAATGCCCCCGGCTAGGCCATCCGCGACGGTGGGCTCTTCGGGAACATCCACGACGCGCCCTACTCGCAAGGATTCGTACATCGTCCGGGCACGGGACGATTGGGCCCCGATGACCCGAAGGCTAGGCCTGACGGACTTCGCCCACACGGCCATTCCCACGATGAGTCCGCCGCCTCCGACGGGGACGACGAGGGCGTCCGTCTCGGGTCGTTCTTCCAGGATCTCCATCGCAATCGTTCCTTGACCGGCCATGACCACCGGGTGCTCCGTCGCGGGGATGAGGACCATGCCCTCGCGGTCCGCAAGGTCCTTCGCAACCTCAAAGGATTCATCATAGGTGGTCCCCACCACGCGGACATCGGCGCCATAGAGCCGACACCGCCGAACCTTGAACGGGGTCGCCGTCTCCGGGACCACGATCGTGGCTTTGAGGCCGAGCTTCTGCGCCACGTAGGCAACGGCGGCGCCGTGATTTCCCGCGGAGGCGGTGACGAGGCCGTTCCCGCGCTCCCCCGCCGAAAGCGAGGAGATCAGGTTGTAGGCACCCCGCAACTTGAAGGACCCCGTGAGCTGCAGGTTCTCCCATTTCAGGTAGACCTCCGCTCCACTCGCCTCGCTTAGGGCGGACGAACGGGTGAGAGGGGTGCGCTCCACCACCCCTCGGAGCTTGTCCCTCGCCTCCTTCACATCCGCAGGCGATATCTGCACTGTCAAGGCCTGTGGGCCCCCTTGCCTGAACCGACGTTGACCGCTGGACCCAGGAGTCACGAGGTGGCCAGGTATTTCTGCAGGGCCTCCAGGGTAGTCTGGAAGTTCTCCGATTCCTTGTACTTCTCGAATCCGAGTCTGCGGTTGATGGAGAGCATGGCCTCGTTCTCTGTCGCGTTCCCCGTCTGGACCACGTCGACCTGGGGGAGCTGATCCCGGACCCGTAGGAGCATGGTCGCCTTGAGCCACTTGCCGAGGCCCCTAGCGCGGTACGCCTCCTTCACCCCGGTGAGGCCCTGTCCGATCATGGTTTCCCGGTCCGGAAGGTAGAACATCTCCGTCATCCCAGAGATCTCCCCATCCTCCTCCGTGGTTAGGGCAGTGATCCATGAGCCTCCTACGTCGGCAACGCGGGCCTCCCGATCCCGGAAACTCTCAGGGTCGAAGACGAGGTCCTTCACGTCCAGCTGCCCGAAGGGCTGTTGGTTGAAGACCTCCGTGTAAAACTTGCAGTAGTCCTCCAGGACCGCGTCGTCGATGTGGTTGGTGTACCAGTGAATCGTAGAGGCCGGAGAGCGTTCGGGTCCCTCCTCGGCCCACCCTTCCACCATATTCCACTGGACGCGCGTGAGATCCAAACGGTTCTCCAGCCCTTCGAGGGCAATCTCCGCCCCCAGCGCACGGGCAAACGCCTTCCCGTCCTCCTCATCGGATGACCCGATGAGGCGTGACTTCCCGTGTTCCTCGGCGAGATCCGTCACCTTCCTCAAGAGTTCCTTCCCGAGGCCGCTTCGCCGATGGGGCTCCAGCAAGGAAATGTCGGCCTGCGCCACGTGCTTGTTCCCCGCGTAGCTGGGGCCGTCCTCCCTGAACACACTGAACTCGATGTGGCCAATCTGGGCTTCTGGTTTGCCCGGGTCGAGGACCGCGAAGCGGAAGTCCTCAAGCATCGGGTTCGGACGTTTCCACAGGGCCTCCAACGACGCGTCGTCCATGATCGGATCGGCCGGGTCGGTTTCCGCGTGACGCAAGCGGCGGTAGGCGTGACACCTGGCCCACTCCTCGCGCGACGCCGTCTCGGTGTCGAAAGGCACGATGTCGACCTTCATCGCCGCAACAACGTCTGGGCCCGCTATCTAAGTATTCCGGTCTCCTCTGACCGGAACCTGGAGCCGCCCGGGCCCAACGAGGGTTTATGCGCTCTCGCTCCCCTGAGGAAGGCCAGAGCCTCCGATGCGGAGGCTCGAGGGACACGGATGACACGTTTCGAGACGGCCCTGGTTCAGGCAGACCCCCGCGTGGGCGACAAGGCGGCCAACTTGAAGAAGATGGAGAAGGTCGTCGCGCAGCATTCGGCCCAGCTCTACCTGTTCGGGGAACTGTATCTGTCCGGCTACATGGCCCGGGACCAATTCCCCCAACTCGCCGAGCCTCTGGATGGTCCCTCCGTCCGTGAGGTCGCCCGTATCGCGCAGGAGGCCAACGCCCACATCGTCTTTGGGATGCCCGAACTGGACACCGAGACCGGATTGCGATACAACAGCGCCGTCTTCGTGTTTCCGGACGGGGAGGCAGTCTCCTACCGGAAGCTCTATCTCGCCAACTTTGGCCCGTTCGAGGAGCTCCAGTATTTCCACCATGGGAGCGCGCTGAAGGTCGTGCGGAGCGCCCTCGGGCGAATCGGGCTGCTCATCTGCTACGACGCCTTCTTTCCGGAAGTGGCCAAAGGGCTCGCCTTGCGGGGAGCGGAAATCCTGGCATGCATCTCGGCGGCCCCTGCCACCAGCAAGCCCCTTTTTGACAAGGTGATCCCGGCACGCGCGATCGAGAACACATGTTTCTTCCTGTACGCCAACCTGGTGGGCACAGAGCTGAACATGGTCTTCGAGGGTGGAACACAGGCCATGGGCCCCCGAGGGGAGGAGCTCGGTCGAGCCACGGACTTCCAGGAAGACGTGGTCAGATGTACGGTCGACCCGCGGGACGTCGTCGCGGCGCGCAAGTTCCGTCCCACCATCCGAGACACCCGACCCGAAGTCCTGGCCCTCCTGAAGGAAATCCCTAGCCGGCGGAAGGAAGGGGCCGTAGCCCCCTCACGCCTCGTCTCGGAGGAGAAACGGCCCTGAAGCCTCGTAACGGGAGAGACAGCCTTCCCGAGCCATCTGGGCGCCGCTCCCTGGGTCGGGATGGCCGGTAGAGCCCTCAGCGATGCATCCCCCCACGGCCAGGAGAGACCGTCGCCACCGACGTGGGCGACATGGACTTCCTCCCTGGCATGTGGATCCGCCCCTTGCGCCACGGATTGCGGCGCCATCGCGGCACACTCTAGGCCGCCAAGAAGAACGTCCAGTCGTACCACAGAATGAAGGCCGCCATGGCGATCACGATGGCGCCGCTCACCTTCTTGACGACCGGCATGATTCGTCGTAGGTATTGGATCGACGTCTGCTTTGTGACCGCGACGTAGGTCGAGAAGACAACCATGAGGGTGCCCATGCCGGCTCCGTAGGAAGCAAGAATGCCCAAGGAGAGGGCGACATCGCCCGTGGTCATCACCGCGACCACGTTCAGGAGAATGGCGCCGAAGACAGGGAGAAGGCATCCTGCGGAGATCGTCGCGTAACCAATGCCGAACGCGTAGAAGGAGATGAACCCACGGCCCCTGGGGGCGACCACCTTGGGAATAAAGGACACGTTCACGTCAGCGAGCATGAGCACGCCGATGACCATGAGGAAAGCGGCCATCACAAAAGCCACCTGGGGGAGGATCTCTGCGATGGCAACCGCGCCGAGGATGACTAGAACGCCCACCAGGACGATGAAAGTGAAAAAGCCGGTCGTGGTGGCCAGACCGAACCCCACGCCCCGAAGCACGCCGGAGCGGAGGGCGTCCACTTCATCGGGCGGCACCTCTTGGAGATATTGGCCCGCGCGATAGGCGGAAACAACGAGGATCGCCGTGCCGATTCCGATCGCAGCGAACTCAGCCACGCCGTAGACGAAGTTCGCGCCAAGGACCTCGATGAAAGGCCGGACGAAGCCGTAGGTGAGAAGGACTCCGCCAATCACGGCGAGGAAAATCGAGCGTAAAAGCCCGCTTCGAGAGGTCTTGCTCTCCACCGAAACCGTCTCCGTCTCCCCGGGTCGTCCGAGGTAATACGAGATGTATGCGGGCAGTAGGGCGATGCTGCACGGCGAGAAGAACGTCACCACGCCGGCCAGGAAGGCGGCCGGCAGGATGATCTCGTGGAGCATGACTGTTCGTCCTACGCCGGCAGCAACGGCTCCACGATGGCGCTTAGGTCAGCGAAGGTATGGACGCCCGCCACCTTGAAGACGATGAGACCGCTAGGGTCGACGATCATGATCGTGGGAATGCCGATCACACTGTACCGCGTCGCGAGGCCCGTGCGCTCCAGGGCGATGGGCCACGTCGCCCCAAACTCGGCGAGGAATGCCCGTGCCTGACCTTCGTTCTCCGCCGCGAGGCCGCTCCCGAAGTCGTTCATATCGATGGAGATCATGACGAGACCCCGGGCACGGAACGCCTCGTGCAGCTTAACGAGTTCGGGCATCTGGATGCGACAGGGTGGACAATTCGTGCCCATCCAATCGACGACGAGGACGTTGCCGCGCTGAGCGCTCAGACGGAAGACGTTTCCGTCAGTGTCGGTGACCTCGAAGTCCCTCGCCTGCTGGCCCACGTTGAAGCCCGGCCCTCCCCTCGGGCTGAAGACGATGACGAGGACGAGGGCCGCCACAACGAGGACGATGACACCTAGATAGGCAAAATGCTTCGTTCGCTTCGCCTTCGTCGCACCCCGTTCCTCGCGTTTCCGTGCTTCCTTCCGGGCGTCTTTCTTTTTGCGACGGCGGGCCATGGAACTACCTCTCTATCCCATCAGCGGGGGGACGGGCGGGGGACGCCGCCGCGACTCGCTGGGAGATCGCGCTCCGTACCTGGAGGGACTTGGCGCGGTGGATCTCCGTTGTCGGCCCGATGTGGACATTTCCAAACCGGTCGAGCACAGCCTCCAGGTCCGATTCCTCGATCGAGGCGATGCGTCGGGACACGGTCCGCAAGGGCCAGGGGAGCGGGCTGGCCCCCTCCTCGGCGGCGGATTGTCCTAGGGCCTCCAGGACTGCCTGTTTCACATCGACGCGACGGGGGACCCACCGCGTCACGTAACGTCGCAAACTGAGCCAGTCCAAGAGAAACAGGACCCCGGCCGCCACCAGAAGGACTCCGAGGCCGGCCTGGATGTACCTGTTGAGGGGGTTGAAATTCATACCGGCGGACCAGGCGACGTAGAGGCCCAACAGGATTCCTGCCGGGCCCCACAGGATGCTCCACTTGTGTTTGAACCACCGCTCGTCCCTCAGCGCCGCGCGCCACGGTGTGCCCTTCGGACGCTCGGTGATTATCTGGTGTACCAGACCGAGGCCAATGAAGAGGAGCAGAATCGTGTTCAACGATGGAATGCGCAGACCGGCACTGGAGGAGGTGTGACCGTCCAACTCGGACTCCCGATACACCTCCGTGTTCGGCCGCTGGTCCAGCCATGAGAACCAGTAGAGCGGGAGCGCCTTGACGGGCACCAGGGTCGCTCCCTCCGGGCCCTCACCGGTCACCATGTTCCAGAGTCCCCCGGCCTCGTCCCGCATGGAGGCGTTCGTGGCGGACTCGAGGGAGAACGTCTGACGGTCCGCCAGAAACGCCTGGACCGCCCCACGCCAATAGGTCACGACGGTGGAGGTCCCCGCTACGATGTCGTTCACCACAACGTCCTCTTGCAGGAAACGGAAGGGGTAGGCCTTGGAACCCGCCTCAACATCGACGCCGAGGACCATCGCCTTGGGGTGCATGCGGTTGTCGTCGAACGTCGAGGGAAACTGGATTTGGTCGCTCCGGTCGTAACCAAGGTACGGGTCCGATCGGTAGTCGCGTGAGACGTCGGTCGGGGGCTGAAGGACTTGCGTGTTCGGGTGCAGCACCCTCCAGGAGGACAAGGTCGTCACCACGGAGGGAACGAGTTTCAGCTTCACCCCGGCCAGCGACCCCGTGAGAGCCTCGCCGTCGATCTGGCCCCACAGCGACCCCGTCTCTCGATCCACCATCACCAAGTTGTTCTTGTAGAGCGAGCCGGAGGTTGTGAACGTCAGCACATGACCGGACACGGTTCGCTCGTAGGACACCGCGGAGGCGCAGAGCGGGCAGTACGTCACGATTATAGGGACATCCCCGACCTCGTCGTTCACGATCTCTCGCCAGTTCAGGATGGCGATCGGGTACGCTCGGGCGTCGCCGTTGAGGGCCACGCCAATCACGGGGGCGTGCTCGCCGAAGGCCGAGGACTCCCCGAACGCCGGGTCCTGGAGGGCGGGAATGGCGTTCTGCGGGAGGACAAAGATGAGCTCGTTCGGGTCGTTCAGCCGGATCGCGAAAAAAATTGTGAGAGCAAGAAGCAGGCCAACAGAAACGAGCGCGAGACGGCGCACGGCCTAATACCGGGGTACGAGAGCCTGTTCTTTTCCTTCAACGGTTGGGCGAAGGCTACGATGGACCGTCGGAAAGTAGGAAGATCTGCCCGCGAGCCCGGGCATCCATGCGGAGCCGAAAAGCCCGCGGGTTCTTCCTCCCTGCGGCGCGGCGGTATGGGTTCCATTGGCATTAGATCACGAACGCGGCCGCAACACCTCCTCCTTCGAGCTCCTCTCCGGAACCCTGTGGCCGGGGGCGTCGGGAAGTCACCGCCTGTCTGCCTCGGCTTCCGGGCCTCCGTCCCCTCTCCTCGCATCGGATATTCATCCGCATTGACTGGGACCGGCCGCGAAAGGATACGGCGGCACCAAGCGGGAACCGTGGGAGGACCTCGCTTCGTGCCAGCACACGGCTCCATCGAATCCGGGAGTCGTGTAACTCCCCTCGAGATACGGGGGATGGCGCCCGGAAGATTGGACCTTCCCCAAGCCCTTTTATAATGTCCACGAAGTAGGCGGAATCGCTCTTATAGAGCCCGATGACTGAGGTTCCCTGAACCAAAGGAGGTCTTCCCATGGGACAGCCCATCTACGTACGATTCGAGACACCGAAAGACCTGTACGACAAGGTCTACCAGCTCGTCGAGATTTCTCGGGACACCGGGAAGGTTCGGAAGGGCACCAACGAGGTGACCAAGCTGGTGGAGCGAGGCGAAGCGCGGTTCGTGGTCATGGCGGAGGACGTCGCCCCCGAGGAGATCCTGGCGCACCTTCCCCTCCTATGCGAAGAGCGGGACGTCCCGTACGGGTACGTGCCAAGCAAGGCCGAACTGGGCGTTGCCTCGGGACTCGGCAAGTCCACCGCCTCCGCCTGCGTGGTTGACCCCGGGAAGGGAAAGCCCCTCCTGACGGAGCTCGCGAACGAGACCCGAGGACTCCTGAGGAAGTGAGATGGCGGACGATGGGAGTATCCCGGCGGATGTGGTAGAGGTGGTGGGGCGGACGGGCATGACGGGGGAAGCCACTCAGGTCAAGGTCCGGGTCCTGGAAGGACGGGACAAGGGCCGCATCATTACCCGGAACGTCAAGGGCGTCGTCCAGGTCGGGGACATTCTCATGCTCCGGGAAACCGCGCGCGAGGCCCGGAAGCTCTCGGTCAGGTAAGGGACAGATGCCCGTATCCAGGACCTGCACGTTCTGTGGGAATGACATCGAGCCGGGAACCGGCAAGATGTACGTTCGGCGGGACGGGAACGTTCACTTCTTCTGCTCCGGCAAGTGTCAGAAAAATCAGCTCAAATTGGGGCGAATCGGCCGGAAGGTCCGGTGGACACGACGGTACGTCCGGGCCGCCCGGCAGCCGACACCCCGACCCGTCGCCGTCCAAAAGGCGCCGGTCGTCGAGGAGCCTCTGGCGGAAGAGGTGGCCCCTGAGGCCGAGGAAGTCATCGTCGAGACAGCCGAAGGCGTGGGGGAGACCCCTGGGGAGGAGCGTGAGCGTGTGGTGGGAGCGTTCGCAGCGATCCCGGGGATCGGGCCGGCCGCCGGGGGAGCCCTCTGGGAGGCAGGATTCACCTCGATGGCGGAGCTGGAGGAAGCCACGGAAGAGCAGCTCACCGAGGTCAAGGGCCTCGGTCCCGCTTCGGCGAAGAAGGTTCTGGCCCACCTCCAGGGGAGCAACCGCTGATGGGATCTCGGACTTTCGTACTCATCAAGCCCGACGGCGTCCAGCGTGGACTCGTCGGGGCCATCATCCGTCGTTTCGAGGAACGGGGCCTCAAGCTCGTGGGCATGCAGATGCGGCACGTGACAGAGGAACTCGCGGGGAGCTACTACGCCGAGCATCGTGGGAAGGACTTCTTCCGGCCGCTCGTCGCCTACGTAACCTCGGGACCCGTCGTAGCCACGGTCTGGGAGGGACCCCGGGCGGTTGAGGTGGCCCGCGGGAGCATTGGGGCGACAGATCCCGCCGACGCGGCGCCAGGCACGATTCGCGGGGACTACGGGGTGGACATCTCCCGGAATCTAGTCCACGGCGCCGACAGCGAGGCGAGCGCCAGGCGTGAGATTGTCCTTTTCTTCCGAGACGAGGAGATCCTATCCTACACGAGGGTCGATGAGCACTGGCTCCGGGGATCCTGACCGGGCGGGAGCCGAAACTACATATAATCGCGGGCCGGATTTTGAGCCCGTCCAATGATTCGCCAGCCTATCGTGAGCGTTCTCGGCCATGTGGACCACGGGAAGACCACGATCCTCGACCGGATTCGCGGGACCCGCGTCGCGGCGCGGGAGCCGGGAAGCATTACCCAACACATTGGGGCCACGGAGGTCCCCTTAAACGTCATCCTGAAGGTCTGTGGCGATCTCGTCAAGGGACGATCCTTCAAGATTCCCGGCCTCCTCTTCATCGACACGCCGGGTCACCATGCCTTCAGCACGTTGCGGGCCCGTGGGGGCGCCCTGGCGGACATGGCCATCCTGGTCATTGACATCAACGAGGGACCCCGCCCCCAGACCTTAGAATCTCTGCGCATCCTGAAACAGTACAAGACCCCGTTCGTCGTCGCCGCGAACAAGGTCGACCTCGTGCCGGGCTGGAGGAGGCACCCCGACGCCCCGTTCTTGGTCTCCCTCGCAGACCAACCCGAGAGCGTGCAGGACCTCCTGGACGAGCGGTTCTACGATCTTGTGGGGAAGCTCTTCGAACAAGGCTTCTCCGCGGACCGCTATGATAAGATCGAGGACTTCCAGAAGGTGATCGCCATTGTCCCCACGAGCGCGAAGTACGGGGTGGGCATCCCCGACCTACTCTTGGTCCTCGTGGGTTTGGCCCAGCGGTTCCTCGAGGAGGAGTTGCGGCTCGAGGAGGGCCTGGGAGAAGGCACGATCCTGGAGGTCAAGGAGGAGCGAGGCCTCGGAGTGACTTTGGATGCCATCCTCTACAAGGGGTCCGTGAAGCGGGGGGACACGGTGGTCCTCGGCACGGCCGGAGGAGAACCCCGCGTGACGAGGGTGAAGGCCCTCCTGAAGCCCCGCCCACTGGATGAAATCCGCGACCCGGAGAACCGGTTCGACTCGGTGTCCGAGGTCGGGGCTGCGGCGGGCATCAAGATTGCGGCGGCGGACGTCGAGGGGGTGGTGGCGGGCGCTCCCCTGCGGGTGGCGGG
>JAZGDV010000079.1:0-5421 GCA_036478175.1 Thermoplasmata archaeon | reverse complement strand
GTTTCTAGGTCGACGACGCCCGTGGTCGCGAGCAGCTCACCGAGCCGGGACTCCAGGTTGCTCGGTGCGCCATCAAGATGATCGGCCACACGCAGCCGGAACCGCTTTCCCTGCAGGTCGAGGGACGGGAGTCGCGCCTGGATCTCCTCCATCTCGCCCCACAACCAGGTCGTCCCCGCGGTCCGAGCGAAGGCGAGACGGGCAAGGAGCTTGGGGAGATCCACCTCCGATGGAAAGGCGGCGACCCGCGGCTCCACCCAGACCCCCCTCGGGCTGTGGCCCATGCCCCGGAGGACGGCAAGCACCTCGGCAATCGGGAGGTTGGGGTGCTCTCCCGAGAGCTCGATTACGGAAAGGCTCGTCTCAGGCATCCCGCTGCCTCACGCCCACCGACTCAACGGATCCAACGGCAAGAGGCGGAAGCGGGTATTAAGAAGAAAGGACCGGCAAGGGCCGGACCCACACCGAAAAGCCCTTAGGGGGCCCAGATTCATGGAAGGGACGGCATGTCTTCGGCTGAGCGGGAGGGCACCTTCGAAGAATTCCCCGCGTACGTCGTCCGCGACTTCCAGCCCGAGGACGTGGCGGAACTCAAGGCTCTCACCCACACGGCCCTGAGAGAGGACTACCCCCGGTCCCTCTTCCTTGACATCCATGGCTGGTGGCCCGACGGTTTCATTGTGACGTCCTGGCGGGACGAAGTGATTGCCTTCATCGCCGGCCTCGTCTCGTCTCCCGGCAAGGCCCGGATCCTCATGCTTGCGGTGCGGGAGGACCTTCGGAGCCAAGGCATCGGTACGGCCCTCATGAAGGAGTTCACCCGTCGATGCCGCCTCCGGGGACTCCGTTCGATCGAGCTGGAGGTCCGGAACAGCAACCCGCGGGCCATGGAGTTCTACAAGCGGCTGGGCTACACCGTGCGCTACCTCCTCCCGCGCTTCTACACCGACGGGGAGGACGGGTACAAGTTGTGGAGACCCATCCCCAAGGAGTAACACACGCCTCGTCTGCGTATAGGGCCAGCCCCTTTCCCCCACCGTCCGATGGACGCGATCAGCGCGGAGGAGATGATGCGTCACGCGCCCGACGCCTCCCGGGACCTGGCTTCGCTTCTCCGGATCGGCGTGCTGAGCCTTCCCGGGGTGGAGGAGGCGTGCTTCGGGGACGAAGCGGAGGGCACCTACTTCGTGGCCTTCTCCTTCGACGACGACCTCGTCCTTCGAGCCTACATGGAGACTCCCCTGCGTGTTACGCTCGAGATGTCGGAGGGGGAAGCGCAGACGTTCCTAGACCGCCCCGACTTGGCCTGCACCGAGTTTCGACGCCCGGGTGAGCCCGACCCGCGCCCCCTCGGAGAGATCATTGAGACGGCCCGAGAAGCGACGGGCGGTTCGATCTCCATCGATCTCGTCGTCACGTCCCAAGAAGACCTCCGGGCTGCGGTTCGCTTAGGTCACGCCAGCTACGACGTCTTGATGGCCAGCTGAGGACACCCCGCCCTGCGCCTACCCGATGTACCGTTCGTCGTCCGACTCGTGGTAGTTCCAGTACTGGTAGGGCGCCGTCGCCCGCTGGGCCTCGGTAAGGTCCCTGGATAGGCCACCCTCGTAGGAGCCGTACCGCTCCTTGATCTGCTCCTCCGCCGTGCGGGCAATCTTGACGGCCCGGGCGATGTGGGGCGCCTCGATACGATCCCCGCTCTCGGTCACGACCAGGTCCCCGGCGGACCGGATGAGACCGCCCATCTCCCGAAGCCGTAGAATCAGGGAGCCGCTCTTCCCCTCCTGCTCCTTCGCCCGACGGCGCGACTCTTTGATGATCGCCTCCACGGCCTCCTTGGAGGCGTGAGGAATCCGTCGGTCCATCGCGATCTCCTGGGCGACGAACTGGGCCATCTTCGCCCGATTTACCTCGTTGTCGGGCATGGTGGTCCCTACGAGGACCTCGTAGCCGGATCCGACGATCCGAGAGCGGAGCGGGGAGAGGATGTAAGGGAGATCTTGGATGTTGCAGGCCGCGACGAAAATGAAGTCACACGGAACCGCATCCACACGTACGCTTGCCCCTGCGCTCTGCGGGTTCCGGCCGCTGATGGGGAACCGCTTCTCCTGCATGGCCGTGAGGATGTACCGCTGCAGAGGGCCGAGTTGCTGCAGCTCGTCGATGAACAGGACCCCTTCGTGGGACTCGTGGATCGCTCCGGCGACGACACGCACGTAGGGCTGGGTCCCTAGCTGCGGATGTCCACCGTAGGGATCGTGTTTCACATCCCCCAAGAGTTCCGTCTCGCTGGCCCCGGTGGCCAGGAGGAACGGGTTGCGCTCCAGGGGGATCAACACCTTGTGGGGGCTCTCCTTCTCAATCTTTCGCCGCTTCTCCAGTGCCTTCTGGTCGAGGACCTTGATGAGTTCGCCCGCCCTCTCGTAGACCACGACCTCCTCTTTCCCGAACTGCTTCCGGGTCGTGGTGACGCGGTCCTTATGGCTCATCTGCCCCAAGGTCACCTCCATGATCCCGCTGAGCAGGTCCCCGAAGGGGTTCCCCATGTTCTGGACGGCCGCCTTGGGCCGGGAACAGCTGGGGCACACCGCGTCGGAGGCGGAGGAGTAGTGACCGCAATGGACGCACCGATATCGGAGGCGCTCCGCCACGCTGATGGGGACCTCCTCCGGGTCGATGAGTTCGCCCTCCGCTCCCTTGAGAGCCGACTCCGCCCTGAGGGCCTCCTCACGCCCCTTGACTTCCACAAGGGGCCTCTCGGGGTTCTCCGGATTGTGAACGATCCGTATCTCCTCGTTGGGCGGAGAGAGGTGAAGTGCGAGTGCCTGGGCAATCATGGACTTGCCCGTGCCAGGCGGCCCCACGAGGAGGAGGTGACGGCGCTGCTTGGCCGCGATGCGCGCGAGGCCCACGGCTTCGTCCTGCCCAATCACCCGATTCAGGGGGTCGGGAGGAATCAGGACGTCCTCGGTGGTCTCCATCTCCTCCCAAGAGAAGCCCTTTTGGGCGTCCAGGATACCCTTGGAGACGATCGGAGCACCTCACTTCACGGCGAGATCGTCCGCGGTATAGACGCGGACCCCCTCGGGTCGATGTTCGATGCTGCCTTCCTTGACCCCTATAACCATCTCCATGCCGTTATCGCTCGCGATATCGAGGATGCGCTGGGTGATGATGCCGTCGAAGACGAGAACCTTAACGCCCTTCCCCTCCTTCTTCAATAGGTTCACGAGGTCGCGGACGGCGACCTCTTTGGGCTTCGTCTTCCCGCCCTTGATGATTTGGGCCTTTGTGGTTCCTCGGAGGGATTGGAGAATCTCCTGGTACTCCTGAAGATCCTCAGGAACGGTGACCACGGGCTCCGGAGCGCGAACCTTCTTTGGCGGAGCCCTCTTGGGCGGAGCCCTCCTGGGGGGAGCCCTCTCGGCGGGGCGCTCCGTCACCCGCGCTTCCTTCGCGGGTCTCGCCTGTCTCTGAGCCGACCTCGCCTTGCGAGGCTCTCGGCTGGGGCCAAGGCCAAACATATCGACGAACTGTTCCGCGGGCATCTTGTTCCGTAGCGCCTTCATGATCTGCTTCTGGGTCAGCTCCTCGACCTCCAGGCCGCGGGGAGCCTTTGCGACGAAGTCCAACTCCGCCACCTGGAGGAGTTCCTTGAGGATGAGGTCCCCGCCCCGGTCGCCGTCGACGAAGGCGGTCACGACCTTCTCCTTGGACAGGTTCCCGATGGTGGCGGGAATGTGGGTGCCTTCCGCCGCGATCGAGTTCTTGATGCCGACCTTGAGGAGGTTCAACACGTCCGACCGGCCCTCAACCACGATGATGGCGTCGGTGTCCTCCACGTTCGGACCCGCCGGAAGCTTGTCTGGCCCATAGCTGATGATGTCCGCTACCTGGACGGCCTGGCGGACCTCCTCCTTCAGGTCGATGCTGGTCGCCTTGGAGCTCTCGAGCATGTGCGAAAGAATCTCCTTCGCCCGATCGACGACCTGGGTTCGCTTCGTCATGCGGACGTCATCCACGCCTTCCACGCTCACCGTCGCCCGACAAGGGCCGATGCGGTCGATGGTCTCCAAGCCCGCGGCCAGGATGGAGGTCTCCACCTGGTCCAAGCTGGAAGGGATGAGGATCGATCCGTCCGTCTTTCCCTTCTTCGAGACGACCTCCACTTCGATTCGTCCGATGCGGCCGCTCTTCTGTAAGTCCCGAAGATCCAGCTCCTCGCCGAGGAGCCCTTCCGTCTGTCCGAATACTGCGCCGATGACGTCGGGTTTTTCCACGACCCCCTCGGCCTCCAACTTTGCGCGAATTTGATACTTTGTCGTGTTAGGATCTACTGCCATGCTGTCACCTCGTTGGCAGCATTACGCCTCTGATTACCTTGCTCCCAGGCTCGCCGACACCTTCGGCGGGGAAGGGGGATAGGGTGATATTGAGGGTGATGCCTTATGCAGATTTAACTCGGGCCGGGCGTATTTATATTTTCCGGAATGACTCTCAGCGGGTAGACGGTCTTATTAAACAGTCCTAAGAAAAATGGAAGGCAGGCCGTTGTCCGGCACCAGGGGATCAGCTTCTTTGAGAAAGAGTAGAGAACACCCGGTCCAAATGGTCCACTCGGTCCGCTCTCAGGCTCAACTCCTAAGTGGCTCCGTGGAACTCTCTCTCCGCCTTATCATGAGGAAAGCCACCATCAGCGTCATCGAGCCAGAAACCACCAGACCCATCGGAAGGCCCGCGAATCCCACGAGTTGAATGAAGAGGTTCGTGAAGATGAGATTGCCTATGGCAAAAAAGATTGAGAGCCACATGAACAGCTTCCAAGAGAACCTCTTGTCTGGTATCTCACTCATCCCACCCACCCTGGACCCATCGACTGTTTCCAGGTACCGTGCTAACACCTCTATAAGCATTCCCCCGTGAGCTCCGCAGCTTCAGAAGGTCTGAGAGATGTTTCCGGTGGAACTGTACCATCAGGCGGGTTTCGTCGTGGTCATCCTTTTCCCCGCCATCATCGTCATCTTCGCCTCCCTCTTTTTGGTTTACCTGTTCTACAATGTCGATAACCGAACCCGCCTCGCCCTCTATAGCCTGACTGTCGTCCTCTTCACGATTGCGAGCGTTTGGTTCCTCTTTCAGGCCTTCACCTGACGGAAAGACTCCCCGGACGAGATACACCCCCGCCTGAACCTGCCACCGCTCGCCCATGCCATCTCACCTTGAATGAAAATCGGGGCGGACCTGGCAGGATGGCGCCTCGGCCTCTAGCTCGGTCGAATCCGAGCGACCAGCCGTCGGAGGCCCTCCACGTCCTTGACCTCCTTCTTGCAGAGACGCGCCAGACGCGCCCGGATCTCCGTGTTCGCCCGGACGTCGTTGGCCGCGAGCCCCTCACGGAGAAGGCGAGAAAGCTGTCCGCCG
>JAZGDV010000078.1:0-4255 GCA_036478175.1 Thermoplasmata archaeon | reverse complement strand
CACGTCCTCGTGGTCCGCCGACTCGGAATCGACGTCCCCTTCCGGCCGGGTCGCGACCTCTGGTGGCACGACGAGGTGGCCGCGGAGGAGGTCGCGGGCGACTGCCCACCGGAGGAGATGGACGCCGAGGATCCCCTGTTCATCCTCTACACAAGCGGCAGCACCGGGAAGCCGAAGGGGGTGCTCCACACCACGGGCGGCTACATGGTGTATGTCACCCTGACGACCAAGCTCGTGTTCGACCTGAAGGACGAGGACCTCTACTGGTGCTCCGCCGACTGCGGATGGGTGACGGGTCATTCCTACATCGTCTACGGTCCCCTGTCCCTGGGGGCCACGGTGCTCATGTTTGAGGGCGTCCCCACCTACCCCCAACCGGACCGATTCTGGAAGATCGTGGAGGACTACGGCGTCACCATCTTCTACACGGCCCCCACGGCCATCCGCGCGCTGATGCGACAAGGGGACGATTGGCCTGAACGACACGATTTGTCGAGCCTGCGGGTCCTGGGTACGGTAGGGGAACCTATCAACCCGGAGGCCTGGATGTGGTACTACCGGGTCATCGGGAAGGAGCGTTGCCCCATCGTGGATACCTGGTGGCAGACCGAGACAGGGGGCATTCTGCTCACCCCCCTGCCGGGGGCCCTCCCCATGAAACCCGGGTCCGTCTCGCGGCCCTTCTTCGGCGTGGAGCCGCAAATCCTCCGCTCGGACGGGACCGAGGCCCGGGTGAACGAGGGAGGGGCCCTGGTCATCACCAGGCCGTGGCCCGCCATGATGCGCGGAGTCTACGGCGACCCGAAGAATGAACGGGTCAAGGAGGTCTACTTCTCCCGGTTCCCCGGGACGTTCTACACGAGCGACGGATGCCGCAGGGACGAGGACGGCTTCTACTGGCTCCTGGGCCGAATCGACGACGTGCTCAACGTCTCCGGCCACCGGCTGGCCACCGCGGAGGTCGAGAGTGCCCTCGTCGCCCACGACAGCGTGGTGGAGGCCGCGGTGGTGGGATACCCCCACGACGTGAAAGGGGAGGGCATCTTCTGCTTCGTCGTCCTGCGGGAAGGGCAACGCCCCTCCGAGGCGCTCCGGGAGGATCTCATTCGCACTGTCCGGAGCGACATCGGACCCATCGCAACGCCGGACCGGATCCATTTTGCCGACGACCTGCCGAAGACTCGGTCCGGGAAAATCATGCGGCGAATCCTCCGACAGATGGCCGCGGGACGGTTGGAGGACCTCGGGGACACGAGCACCCTGGCCAATGCGTCCGTCGTGGAGCGCTTGATTCAGGAGCTCGAGGACGCCTGAGCCATTCCACGCCTTGCTCCCGGTCCCTCTAAGGTTAAGCGGATGCCTCCCATGGCGAGGACGTGCCGAACCGGCTCGAGAGCCTCTTCTCCCCCGAGTCCATCGCCGTCGTGGGGGCCTCTCGCTCCGAACGCAAGGTAGGGTGGGAGATCCTCCACAACCTACTGGCGTTCCGATTCAAAGGGCGCGTGTACCCGGTCAACCCTCGCGCCGGGTCCATCCACTCGATTCGGGCCTATCCTTCCGTGCTGGACATTCCGGACCCGGTGGAGCTCGCCGTGATCGTCGTCCCCTCGGCGCATGTCCTTCGGGTCGTCGAGGAGGCCGGAACGAAGGGGATCCGGGCGCTCATCGTAATCACCTCCGGGTTCAGCGAGGTTGGGCCGAAGGGGCGGCAGCTCGAGGAAGAACTGGAGGGCCTGGTCCGGGAACACGGGATGGTCATGGTGGGCCCGAACTGCATGGGGGTCATCAACACCCACTCCCGCGTCCAGATGGATGCGACCTTCTCGCCCATTCTTCCGCTTCGGGGGAACATCGCCTTCATGACCCAGAGCGGGGCCCTCGGCGTCGCCATTCTCCAGCAAGCCCGGAACCGGGGGGTAGGTCTCTCGAAGTTCGTGAGCCTGGGAAACGCCGTGGACGTCTCCCTGCACGAGCTGATTGAGTACCTTGAGGGGGACGACCAGACCGACCTCATCCTCCTGTACATCGAGAGCTTCGGTCAGCCGCGGGAGTTCATGCCGATTGCCCGCCGAGTCACGAAGGGGAAGCCCATCCTCGCCCTCAAGTCGGGCCGCACGGAGGCGGGGCGACGGGCGGCCGCCAGCCACACGGGTGCGCTGGCCGGGCCCGACGTGGGCACCCAAGCCCTCTTCGAGCAAACCGGCGTCCTTCGGGCGAACACCATCGCGGAGCTCTTCGACCTCGGGGCGGCCTTCTCGATGCAACCCCTTCCGCAAGGGCGTAGGGTGGCCGTGGTCACGAACGGCGGGGGACCGGGCATCATGGCCATGGACGCGATCGTCGGCGTGGGGATGGAACCGGCGGTCCTGAGCGACAAGACCACGGCGTACCTGCGCGCACGAATCCCCGAGGAGGCGAGCCCCGTCAACCCCGTGGACTTGATCGCGGACGCCGACGCGAAGCGGTACCGGCTCGCGGTGGACGCCGTGTTGAAGGACCCGAACGTGGACGCGTTGCTGGTGATCAGCGTCCCTCCCATCGTCGAGGACGAGGTCGCCGTCGCGCGATCCATCTGGCAGGCCGCGAAGAAACAGTCGAAGCCGGTGGTGAGTACCTTCCTCGGCCGGAGGGAACAGTCTCCTGGAGTGAGCGAACTCGTGCAACACAGCGTTCCTACCTACCTCTTCCCGGAGAGCGCGGCTCGTGCGCTGGCCGCCATGCGACGGTACCAGGAGTACCTGGAACGGGACGAGGGCACGTATCGAGGGTTCCGGGTTCGAAGGAAACGGTCGCGGGAGATCGTCGAAACCGCGGTCCAGGAGCGGCGGACCCGTCTGCACGAGATGGAGGCCCTCGAACTCCTTCGGTGCTACGGATTTCGCATCGTCCGGTCACGACTGGTGGGCGACCTCCCCCAAGCCCAGGCCGCGGCGGAGGAGATCGGTTATCCTGTGGCCTTCAAAGCCGTCCATCCCCAGATTCTCCACAAGACGGACTACGGCGCGGTTGTGCTCGACATTCGAACGAGGCAGGAGCTGGAGGACCACCATCGCACCCTCGCACGCCGGTTGGCGAAGGAGGGCTTCGAGATCAAGGAGTGGATGGTTCAGGAGTATGCCCGCGGCGGAAAGGAGACGATCATGGGCATGAATTTCGACGAGAAGTTCGGGCCGATGCTCGTGTTCGGCCTGGGCGGCATCTATGTAGAGGTCCTCAACGACGTGGTCTTTCGGCTCACGCCCATAACGGACGCGGACGCCCTCCGCATGGTCCAGGGGATTCGGAGCTACCCGATCCTCGAGGGAGTCCGAGGGGAGCCCCCCTCGGACGTGGCCGGGCTGGCGGAGAGCCTGCAGCGCCTCTCCCAGCTCGTCCAGGATTTCCCCGAGATCGAGGCCGTGGACATCAACCCCTACTTGGTTTTCGAGGAGGGGAAGGGGTGCAAGGTCGTCGACGCGCGGATTCTCCTCACGCCGCTCGGGAGGGGGGCCAGTTAACCTCAAGTTTCCGGAGCGCATAGGCGAAGATGATGAAGGTCACCTCCCTCCAGACGGACTTCGGTCGGGTGGACGTGTGTGAAGAGGCGGAGAAGGTTCGGGGCGTGGTGTTGACGGACGACGTGACCACCCCCGGAGAGGATCCGCAGACGGAATTGGGCCGTGACCTAGTGCGATACTTCGGGGGGGAGCCGGTGGACCTTTCCAACCATCCCGTGGATCTCTCCGGTTACACGCCGTTCGAAGTCCAGGTCCTTCAGGCCACCCGGCGGATCCCCTACGGCGAGGTGCGCAGCTACCGGGACATTGCGGAGACCATCGGAAACCCCCGGGCGTACCGGGCCGTGGCCTACACCCTGAGCAAGAACCGGTCCTGCATCGTGGTCCCCTGCCACCGCGTCATCGAGAGCAGCGGGGGCTTGGGCGGCTTCAGTGCCGGCATCGAATGGAAGGTCAACCGACTCCAGCTCGAAGGCGCCCTCCAGGAAGAGGATCAGGCCAGGGCTTGAGCGAAGTCCTCCTTCAGGTCCTCCAGATCCTCGAGCCCCACGCTCACGCGAATGAGTCCCTCCTCGACCCCGGCCGCCGCGCGTTCCGCCGGTGTCAGCATCCCATGGGTGATGCTCGCCGGGTGTTCCACCAACGTCTCGACACTCCCGAGACTTACGGCGAGGCTTGCCACTTTCACGCCCTCGGCAAATCGAACCGCCGCTTCGTAGCCGCCCGCGAGGTCGAAGGAGAAGACCCCGCCGAACCCG
>JAZGDV010000077.1:0-7741 GCA_036478175.1 Thermoplasmata archaeon | reverse complement strand
CGAAGTGTTGCTCGACCACCTCTCGGGTGTTCATGAAATCCGGATCGATGGCCATGCGCTGTTCATATTTCGGCGTAGTCATAAACCTATCCCATTGAGAGATTCCGTTCGATACTGGTCGAGCCCTATTCCCAAGGCGGACCCCTTCCGAGAGGTTTTATCAGGCGGACCGGCCCTTCGGGAGGACGGAGGGGTAAGCTGGGACGGAGCCTGCGGGTGGACCTGACTTGGTCCCCCCCGAGGAGCCACGAGGAGATCAAGAAGGAGCGGGGGAGAGGGCCTCCGGGCCTTTATCTCATCATCGCCGGGAAGCGGATCGCTGGCACGTGGAACGAGGGGACCTTTCGACTCCTCGACATCGGCCAGGCCGATGACGTTCGCCTTCGAATCAGCGCGCACGAGCGAGAAGACTGTTGGCACCCCCGTGCCCGCGGGAGCTCCCTGTTGGTGAAGATCGCGGAGGTTTCGGGGGACGAATACGATGAGACGGACCGTCGGGCCTTGGTGTGCTGCCTCCGTGTTGCCGAGCGTCCCCCCTGCGGAGACGAGTGCAGGGAGGGCTATCACCGAGACGAGTCGGTTAAGATTTCCAATGGAGGCGATATGGCGCCTCTGAAGTCGCGTTACGCCTGTTAGCCCTCGGCCCGCCGCCTCCGCACCGGGGGGCCTTCCCACAATGTTGAAGGTGGCACGTCGAATACCCCGTGCGTGCTGTCCGTCCGGGAGATGCGCGTTCTCGATGCCAACCTGGAGTACCACGGAGTCTCCATCGAGACCCTCATGGAGCGGGCTGGCGAGGGAATCGTGAAGGTCCTGTTGGCACGGATGGAGGCGGAGGGGACGCGTGTCCTCTTTCTGTCCGGAACCGGGAACAACGCGGGGGACGGTTTCGTAGCGGCCCGCCTCCTGAAGGACCAGGCGCAGGTCACGGTGGCCCTCGCAAAGCCCCCTGAAGCGATTTCCAAGGGGCCTGCCCAGGTGAACTTGGGCCGGTTGCCTCCCGAGGTCACGCTGGTCGAGCCCCCTCTCGAGGCCGCTGCGCTGGTGGACGGGGCCGATATCCTGGTGGACGGGCTGATGGGGACGGGGATCCAGGGAGCCTTGCGCGAACCCTACCGAGCCCTTGTCAAGGCGATGAACGCCTCGGGGAAACCCATCCTCTCCATCGACATGCCCAGCGGCCTCGGCTCCGACCGGGTCGTGTCGCCCACGGTAACCGCGGCCCTGCACCGGATCAAGGAGGGCATGGACTCGGCGACGAGCGGGGATGTGGTGGTGGTAGACATCGGCATCACGGAGGAGTTGGAGCGGATGATTGGACCGGGGGAGCTCCTCTACTACCCTCGCCCGGGCGTGGACGCGCACAAGGGGGACAGCGGTCGCGTTCTCGTCGTGGCAGGAGGCCCCTTCACCGGAGCGCCATCCCTTTCGGCCATGGCGGCGTATCGAATGGGAACGGATGTGGTACACGTAGCGACGCCAACCCGGAGCGCCCCCATCGTATCCGCCTTCAGCCCAACGCTCATCGTCCACCCTCTCTCGAGCGACAGACTGGTGCCGGAAGACGTTCCGGTTCTCCTCGAGCTCGCCCGGGGGATGGATGCCGTGATCATCGGACCCGGCCTGGGTCGAGACGAGGCCACCCTCGAGGCGGTGCGGCGTTTCCTTCGGGAACTGGACAAGCCCGTGTCCGTGGATGCCGACGGCATCACGGCCGTCGCCGGCGACCCGACGTCCGTCCAGGGGAAGAGCGGCGTCATCACCCCTCACGTCCAGGAGTTCTACCGTCTGTCGGGGGTCGAATTGGCCTCCGAGGAGGAGGAGCGGCTGGAGCAGGTCGCTTCCTTCGCCAAGGAGTTGGGGCTCACGGTTCTCCAGAAGGGCCGCCACGATATCGTCTCGGACGGGCGTTCGACGAAGGTAAACGTCACGGGGAATCCCGGCATGACCGTCGGCGGGACGGGGGATGTCTTGGCCGGCCTCGTCGGCGCACTGCTGGGGAAGGGAGTGGAGCCCTTTAACGCGGCCCGGATTGCCGCCTTCGCGAATGGCTTTGCGGGAGACATCGCGTTCCGCGAGTTCAGCTACGGGATGACGGCAACGGACCTGCTCGACCGGATCCCGGCCGTCCTGATCGAGTTCGTCTAGTACCCGGTGACCTCTGCGAGGACGTCCTCGCCGTTGAGGGTAACCGGATAGGTCTGCAGAGGGAAGCTGGGCGGGGCCTTGACGACCTCCCCGGTCTTGATGTTGTACTGGCCTCCTCCCGCCGGGCAGGTGACGACCTCTCCGTCCAGGGTCCCACCATCCAAGCGGGTCCAGTCGTACGTGCACGTGCCGTCCAGCGCGTAGACCTGCTCGGCCTTCCGGACCACGATGTAGTCGCAGCCGAGAATCTCGACGTAGAGGATTTTCCCCTCCTCCAACTGGGCGAGGTCACAGAGCTTGACGAGTTCCCCCATGCGCCCCTCGTTAATCGGACCACATTCTTAAGCGTTCTCAAGACGCCCCCGGGGCGTGCTTCGGGCCTCGTCCCCGGCCCCGACCCGCCTCCTGTGTGGCGCCTCCATAGATTTTTTATACGGACCGCCTCATTGACGCCGGTCCGAAGGGATGGGATAGCTTATGGAATCACTCGCAAGGGACGCTATCGGCTTTGAGTCGGAAGACCTGACCACCCCGGTTCCCAGTTCCGACGACACGGAGGCGAACGAGGAGCTCGAGGAGGTCCTGGCCTCCCTCAAGACCCGCATCAAGATCGTGGGGATCGGGGGGGCGGGCTGCAACACCATCTCCCGGATCGTGGAGGAAGGGGTGACGGGCGGGGAACTCTACGCGATCAACACGGACGCCCAACACCTCCTTCACACAAAGTCCCCTCACAAACTCCTCTTGGGCAAGCGCCTCACCCGGGGCCTCGGTGCCGGCTCGCTCCCGCACGTGGGGAGCCAGGCGACAAAGGAGAGTGAGGAAGAACTCCGGCAAGCCCTAGCCGAGTCGGACATGGTGTTCGTCACGTGCGGGCTGGGGGGCGGCACGGGTACGGGAGCCATCGGGACCGTGGCGCAGATTGCCCGGGAGATGGGAGCCTTGACCGTGGCCGTCGTCACGATGCCCTTCACCGGCGAAGGCCGCATTCGGGCCGAGAACGCGGAGTGGGGGCTGGAGAAGTTGCGGGAGAACGCCGATACCGTGATCGCCATCCCCAACGACCGGCTGTTGGAGTTGGTCCCGCGTCTTTCCCTCAACGCCGCCTTCAAGGTCGCCGACGAGGTCCTGATGCGTTCCATCAAGGGCATCACGGAACTGGTGACGAAGCCCGGCATGGTCAATCTCGACTTCAACGACATCAAGACCATCATGAAGGGTGGTGGCGTCGCCATGATCGGGCTCGGGGAGAGCCAGGCAACGGGGGAGGAGCGTGCCGTTGAGGCCATCGACGAGGCGATCAACTCTCCGCTCCTGGAAGTCGACATCTCTTCTTCCACGGGCGTCTTGGTCAACGTGGTGGGCGGTGAGGACATGACCGTCTCCGAGGCCGAGCGCGTCGCGGAAGAGGTTCAGGCCCGCGTCAGTCCCAACGCTCGCATCATCTGGGGTGCCACCGTGGACCCCGGTCTCCGTCACGTGCTGCGCATCATGCTGGTCGCGACCGGCGTGAAGTCGAAGCAGATCCTGGGCCGCAAGACCGCCCAGGAGGTCAAGGAGAAGCTGGGCATCGACTTTGTGGGGTAGCGCTCATGGGGGTTTTCGCGGAAGCCCTCGCCTATCGCCAGGAAGACCACGTCCTCGCGGAGGCCCCGCCCTCGGCCGACGAAGAGCTGGAGGCGGTTCTTCGGGGTCTCCGAACTACAATCAAGATTGTGGGCATCGGCGGCGCCGGCAGCAACACAATCAGCCGGACCGCCCAGGCGGGCGTGGAGGGGGCGGACCTCTATGCGGCCAACACGGACGCCCAACACCTGCTTCACATCCGGGCCCCGAACAAGATTCTCCTGGGGCGCAACACAACCCGGGGGCTTGGGGCAGGTGCCCTACCCCACGTGGGCGAGGAAGCCACACGGGAGTCGGAACCCCAGATTCGGGCCCTCATGGAGGGGGCCGACATCGTGTTCATCACCTGCGGGGAAGGCGGGGGGACGGGCACCGGCGGAGCTCCGGTGGTGGCCCGGGTCGCCAAGGAGATGGGAGCCCTCACCGTCGCCATCTGTACGCTCCCGTTCCGAGCGGAAGGCCTCACCCGGATGGAAAATGCGGAGTGGGGGCTGGCGAAGCTTCGGCGGTACGCGGACACGCTCATCATGATCCCCAACGACCGCCTCCTGGAACTGGTACCTCGGCTCCCCCTGGCCGCGGCCTTCAAGGTCGCCGACGAGGTCCTGATGCGTTCCATCAAGGGCATCTCCGAGATCGTCACTCGACCCGGCCTCGTCAACCTTGACTTCAACGACATCCGAACGGTCATGGGTGACGGCGGCGTGGCCATGATGGGGCTGGGGGAGAGCAACACCGAGGCGCGGGCCGAAGAGGCGGTGGAGCAGGCCATCAACTCTCCCCTCTTGGAGGTCGACGTCAGTGGCGCCACCGCAGCCTTGGTGAACGTCACCGGGGGGATGGACATGAGCGTCTACGAAGCGGAGCGAGTGGCGGAGTACGTTCAGGAGCGGATCAGCCCTGACGCAAGGATTATATGGGGCGCGAGGGTTGATAACAGTCTGGAGCACAGCCTGAGGGTTATGGTGATCCTCACCGGCGTGAAGAGCCGGCAGATCCTGGGCCCGGCCCGGGACGCCGACCCGCACGCACCCCCTGTCGACTTTGTGCGTTAAGGCTGGTTGAACGCGGATGGACATCGTAGACCGCGCATGGGAATTCCAAAATCGCATCGAGGAGCGAGCCAAGCGGCTCGGTCGAGGGAAGTACGGCCGGGTCCTGAGGATGGCTCGGAAGCCCAACTCGGACGAATTCAGCAAGACCCTCCAGATTACCGGCATCGGCCTCCTCCTGCTCGGGGGCCTCGGCTTCGTCATTTTTCTTATGGCGACGGAACTCCCGAAGCTGTTGCAGGGCCTATTCCCGTAGGGGGGATGGCATGGGCCTGTTCGACGAATCCCGTCCTGAAGAAGTGCCCAAGGAGGCCAAGAAAGAGCCCATCGTGGTCAAGCACGGGCTCCATGTTGGCCTTCGGGAGGGGGAGGCGAAGGCGATCGTCACGGCGGGGGTGAGCGTGGACTACCCCCTCGTGGTGGAGAACGTGGGAAACCGGGACGAAGTCGTGATCTTCAAGGTGGACCTCGTCGCCGGATCGGACGTCTCGGAACCCTCGGCGTGGATTATAATGGTGTACGGCGTCGGGACGAAAGTCTGGGATCTCACCTTCACCGGGGTGTACGAGAGGGAGATGAAGCTAGCCAAAGGAGCCTCCAAGGAGGTGGACCTCTCCGTGACCGCCCCCCGGGGCGCCCACTATGGGGACCGCCTCAACGTCATCGTCACCCTCACCTCTCATGTAGACCCCGCAATCTCCGACTCCATCGCCCTCTCGACGGGCACGAAGCAGGCCGTCATGGCGGTGAAGACCTCCATCGGCTACGAGCGGGCGGTGGCGGATTCCATCGCATCCCGAGCGAAGTCGGGGGACGTAGGAGTCTACTCCATCCTCTCTCCGACCACCATGCGGGGCTACGTCTTCGTCGAGGTGATGAATGCGGAGAAACTCCAGCAGATGGTCAAGGGCATCCGACGCGCGCGTGGTCTCGTGCAGGGGGACACGAGCGTGGACGAGATCGACCACTTCCTCGAGCCTAAGCCCCTCGTCTCCGGAATCCTGGAAGGGAACATCGTGGAGCTCATTTCCGGTCCCTTCAAGGGGGAGAAGGCCCGGGTCATGCACGTCGACGAGGCCAAGGAGGAGATTACCGTGGAGCTCTTTGAGGCCATGGTCCCCATCCCCGTGACGATTCGCGGAGACAACGTCCGGGTCCTGGAGAAGGAGACGAGTTAGGTGGAGACTATCAACCTCCTTGTGGAGGGCGGCAAGGCCACGGCCGGTCCGCCCCTCGGCCCTGCCCTGGGCCCCCTCGGCCTGAACATCCTCGAGGTTGTGGAGGCGGTGAACGAACGGACGGCCGCCTTCGACGGGATGAAGGTCCCCGTGAGGATTCTTGTGGATCCGACAGGGGGCACCTTCGAGCTGGAGGTCGGCACCCCTACGACCTCCGCTCTGCTGCTGAAGGAGGCGGGACTGGAGAAGGGGTCGGGGAATCCTCGGGCCGAAAAGGTGGGCAATCTTAGTCTGGTGCAGGTCGTAAAGGTCGCTCGGATGAAGGCCGACGAGACCCTGGGCGCAGGCCTGAAGGGAAAGACCCTGGAGGTCTTGGGATCTTGCGTCTCCCTTGGGGTCACCGTGGAGGACAAGGAGCCTCACGACATGCAGGCCGAGGTGAAGGAAGGCCTCCACGATGGGCAATTTAACGAGTGACGAGGAGAGGGGCCCCAATCCTCAAGGCACGGAGCCCGGCGAACCAGGAGTGCGGTACAGACGGAATCTTCGCCAAAAGCTTATTATCGTCTCCTCGCTAGTTCGAGGACCCTGTAGGAGGCGCAGGCCGCAGGGACTACAGAGGGATCGTCGTGGTGGAACAGGGGCTCGTCAGAGGCATTGAGCAGGCCTTGGAGCAGGCGAAACCCCGAAACTTCAACGAGAGCGTCGAAGTCGCGATCAACCTGAGAGACATTGACCTGAGCGTTCCCTCGAATCGCATTGAGGAGGAGGTCATTCTTCCTCGCGGCCGCGGTCGGGACGTGAAGGTAGCGGTCTTCGCAAGCGGGGAGATGGCCGTCAAGGCACGGGACGCAGCCGACCTCATCATCGCTCCGGAAGACATCGAGAGCCTGGCCGACGACAAAGCCCGGGCCAAGTCCTTGGCCCAGAGCCACGATTTCTTCGTCGCGGAGGCTCCCCTCATGCCCGCCATCGGAAGACGCCTGGGCACCGTTTTGGGGCCTCGAGGAAAGATGCCCCGTCCCCTCCCGCCCGGCAGCGATCCCGTCCGGGTCATCCGGAACCTGAAAAGAGGCGTGCGCCTCCGGTCTAAGGATCGTCCCACCTTCCATGCCGCCTTGGGCACCCGGGACATGGATCCGAAAGACCTGGCGGAGAACCTGGAGGCAATCCTGAAACGGGTGGAGGCTCAGCTGCCCCGGGGCCGGACGAACATCGGGTCCGTCTACGTCAAGACAACGATGGGCCCCGCCGTAAAGGTGGTCTGATGACGGCCGCGATCGACCATCCGAAGGCGGCCGCCGTTCGCGAACTCGTCGACTGGCTGACCCGGGCTAGGGTGGTCGGTCTGGTCGGCATCGAGGGCATCCCGGCCCCGCAGATGCAGCAGATTCGGGCCCGACTCCGGGGGACCGTGGATTTCCGCATCATCAAGAACCGACTGCTCCGTCGGGCCCTCGTGACCGCCGCCTCGGAGAGGTCCGACATCGAGGGGCTCGAGGAGTTCATCACGGGCCCGACCGCCCTCATCGCCACGGAGGAGAATCCCTTCCGGCTTTACAAGGAACTTCAGGCCACGATGACCCGGGCGCCGGCACGGGGGGGCGAGGTCGCGCCGGAGGACATCGTGGTCCGGGAGGGCGACACCCCCTTCAAACCGGGCCCCATCGTGGGGGAATTGCAGAAGGCGGGCGTACCGGCCGCCATCGAGCGAGGGAAGGTGGTCATCAAGAAGGA
>JAZGDV010000076.1:0-4604 GCA_036478175.1 Thermoplasmata archaeon | reverse complement strand
CTCCTGGAACCCGATCCTTTGCGCCCACGCTTCCCACGTCTCCAGGACCCGGGCATGGGCTCCCGTCTCCGTGTGGATCTCGCGGCTCACGACGAGGAGGTTCCTCTCCAACCTCTTCGCCGCACGCCGAACGATCTTCGGATCCAGGAGAGGGAACCGCGCAGGCTCGTCCGTTCGGACCCATCCTGCGTCTTCGACCGTCCGAAGAAGCCGCGCCTCCTCGAGGGAGAGCCCCTCGACCTGCCAGGGTTCTCGGGCCGAGGCGACACCGGCGATGGCGGGCCAAAGGGGGCGATGGACGAAGGTGACCTTGCCAGAGACGAGCTTCGTCTGCAGGGCCTGCCCGTAGCCTTCCAGTCGCTCCACGACGGCGAAGATGGCATGGGCCTGGGGATGCCCCCACCAGGATCCCTTGACGGGTTCCCCGGTGACCACGGTCGTGACGCTGGGCAACCGCGGGTCCACGACGAGGAGGAAACCAAACTCCTCCAGCCACGCGGCGGCTGTATCGAAGAGACCTTCGCTCACCCCGGGTCCTCCCCGTCTGGACCGAGCCCTCCGCCCGGGCCAGCGGACTTCCGGGCAATGACCCCGACTTCGGTCAAGAACCCGCGCCAGAAGTGGTTCGACACCAAGACTTCGAGGCCCGTCTCGCCGACTTCTCGGACGAGGAGGTCCTCCGACAGAGGCACTTCGTCGGAGTAGATCCAGACGTTCATTCCTTCCGCCAATCGCCTCCAGAACCGATAGGAGAAGGTCGGAGTGGGCACGTACACGATGCAGTAGCCGTCGGGACGCGTTCGGTCGGCGTGCAGGCGAAGCAACCGCTTTCGATCCGGCGTCTCGAAGTGCTCTACCAATCCCGCGCTATGGACGAGGTCGAACCGCTCTTCCAGACGGAGGTCCAGCACGTCCTCCTGAAGGAAGGCCTTCTCGCAACGGACGCCGTCCAGGGTCCGTCTCGCGGTCTGCAGCATCGAGCCGTTGGAATCGACGAGGGTGATCTTTCGGATCGGAAGCGACCCACAGAGGCGAAGCATGGTGTAACCCGTCCCCGCCCCAAGTTCCAAAACGGAGATGGGGCCGGAGAAGTGGGCCCGCCGAAGAAGGTCCCGATACCCCCGATACATCACGTCCAGGAAGAGCCAACGGACGAGAGGATTGGAAGGGGTGTAATGGGCGTACCGATCCCAGTCCGAGGACGGCCCCCGCTCCATCCCATCCATCGCCTTCCCTCGGAACCGCGAAGTTGGGCTTGCGCCATAAACCTAGGCGTCGGGAGAAGACCGCGTCCTCTTACCTCTCGACCGGTAAGTCTTGCCGCCGGTTTCCCTGCGGTACACGATCTTGCCTTCATCATTAGCTACTTTGTGGAGGTTCGACTGCACGACCTACCGTCATGGCGTCGGACACGCAGCCCCCCGGACCCCGGGGCGTCGAGGACATCCTTCGTGAGACCGGTTTCACCCGGTTCCACCGAAAGGTCTTCTTCATCACGGGCTTCGCCTGGACCTTCGTCGCCTTCGAGATCATCCTCATCGGCCTCGTGCTGCCCGCGATCGGCGCGGAATTTGGGATCTTCGACCTGGGGACCTTCACCCCCACCGACTCCCTCCAGTATGGTGCCATCGTGTCGGCCACCCTCCTGGGCTCGTTCTTGGGAAGCATCTCCCTGGGGAAGGCGTCCGACCGACTCGGACGCCGGAATCTGTTCCAGGTCAGCGTCGTGGTCTACTCGATCTTCACCGCCCTGACCGCCCTTTCCTTCAACCCGGAGAGCCTGTTTGCCCTCCGACTCCTGGCCGGCATCGGCCTGGGCGGCATCCTCGTCATCGACCCGCCCATCCTGTCGGAATTTCTCCCGCCGCAGAGCCGAGGCCGCTACATGGTCCTCCTGGATTTCTTCTGGCCTGTGGGGTTCCTCCTGGCCATCGGTTTCTGGTACCTCTTCATCATCCAGCTCGAAGGGGCCTGGCGCCTCCTCTTCCTGGCCGCGGCCTTTCCCGCCTTCATCGCGTACATCTTTCGCCGTCGGGTGCCCGAAAGCCCGTACTATCTCGCTCGCCAGGGGCGACTCGACGAGGCGGCGGAGGTCTTGCGGCAGGCCGGGGCCAGCGTGAGCGCCGACGACCTGCAGAAGGAGCAGGCGGTGCCCCGTGCCTCCTTCCGGGCCCTATTCCAAGGGAGGCTCTTGCGCCGGACCGGGGTCACCATCGGGGTCTGGATCGCCCTCAACTTCAGCTACTACGGCCTTTTCCTGTGGCTCCCCCCGGTCCTGGCCCAGTTCGGCGTGGTCGACTTCGGGAACCCAGAGGTCCTGGCGTACTTCCTCATCGTGTCCGCCCTCGCGCAGTTTCCCGGTTATTTTGCCTCGATGATCCTCGTGGATCGGTGGGGACGAAAGCGGACCCTCGCCCTTTTCCTCACCCTTGGCGGCATCAGCGGCTACATCTTCGCGACCGCGGGGGACTTCTATACCCTCATCCTCGGGCTGATCTTCGTGAGCTTCTTCAACCTCGGCGCCTGGGGGGCCGTCTACCCCTACACCTCCGAACTGTTCCCCACGCAGTACCGGGCCACGGGCTTCGGGGTGGCCGAAGGGGTGGGGAAGGTCACCGCGATTCTCGCGCCCCTGGTCTTTGCCACCCTTCTCGTGTCCACCGAGGGGGTTGTCTGGCCTCTCACGTCGGTGGCCCTCCTGATGCTCATCGGGGGCGTCATTGTCGGGGTGTTCGGCCCCGAAACGAAGGGTCAACCCTTCGACTGAGCGAGCTCCAAGGGCCGCGCGGCGGCCTTTATCCGTCGGCAGGGATTGCACGCGCCTATGGGTCCACTTGCGGGCATCCGAGTCCTCGACCTGTCGCGGGTTCTGGCGGGACCGTTCTGTTCCATGGTCCTAGGGGACCTGGGAGCCGACGTCATCAAGGTAGAGCCTCCGGAGGGAGACCTAACCCGTGCCTGGGGGCCGCCGTTCCTGCAGGGCGAGAGCGGCTATTACCTCAGCCTCAATCGCAACAAGCGGAGCCTCTGCCTCGACCTCCGCCAGGAGGCGGCGGCCGGCGTCCTCCAACGCCTCGCCCCAACCTGCGACGTCGTCCTCGAGAACTTCCGGCCGGGGGTGGCGGAGCGACTCGGTATCGGATACGAACAGGCTAGGATGTGGCGGGAGGATGTCATCTACTGCTCCATCAGCGGGTACGGCCAGGACGGACCCTATCGGGATCGGCCGTCCTTCGACATTGTCCTCCAGGCCCTCGGGGGTTTCATGAGCATCACGGGGGAGGAGGACCGACCTCCCGTCCGCATCGGCGTGGCGATCGCGGACATCGGGGCGGGGCTCTACGCGGCCCTCGCCATTCTCGCCGGGCTGTGGAGACGGGCGCAGACGAAGGAAGGGACCTACCTCGATGTGTCCATCCTCGATGGTCACGTCTCCTGGCTCACCTACATGGCCCAGGCGTATTTCCTCGGAGGTCAGGCGCCGGGGAAGCTGGGTTCGGCCCATCCCCACATCGTCCCCTACCAGGCCTTCCCCACGGCGGACGAGCCGATCGTGGTGGCCGCCGCCAACGAGAGGTTCTGGCGCGGGCTCTGCAGGGCCCTCGACCTGACGGACCTGGCCGGGCACGCGGACTACGCCTCCAACGCGCTCCGTGTGGAACATCGGGAAGACCTGGTGGAACGCCTAAGCCAACGATTGCGGGAACGCGGTCGAGACGAATGGCTCGCCGCCCTAGAGGCGGAAGGGGTGCCTGCCGCCCCCGTACAGGACCTTCGTCAGGTCTTCGCGGATCCCCAGATCCAACATCGCGGCATGGTTCAAGCGGTCGCCCACCCACGTCTGGGGAACATTCAGCAGCTCGCCTTTCCTCTCCACGCCTCGGCCTGGACCCCGGACACCCCCCGGGCCCCTCCCCTGAAAGGAGAGCACACACGGGAGATTCTGCGAGAAGCCGGATGTTCGGAGAGGCAGATTGAAACGCTCGCGAAGGCGCGTGTCGTCACCTATCCCTCGGAAGGGGAGGGACGGGAGTAGGGCTGGATCGGCGAGACGAAGGCGAGCTCAGTCCTCGTCCGCCTTCTTCGTCTCGAGGACGACGTTCTTGACCGAGGGCGACTCCTTGTCGTCCTCGTCGATGTAGGTGAGATACCCCGATCCGACGTTGAGGTGAACGAGGCTTACGCCCTTCTTCACGTCGACCATCGTCCTCTCACTCTTTCGCTTCATGAATCGCACATGAAGTCCCCCTTGGGGGCTATTTAAGCAGTCGAGGGCAAGAATCACTGCTGACAATTGAGTTCGAGGGCGGCCCGTCCCTGGGAGGCGACGAAAGTGCAAGGTTTAACAACGAACCTGTGCTTGATACGAAGGGCGAGTGTACCGAAAGACCGCGAGGTGGATCGTCGCATGATGGCCGCGATCGTCCTGGCCGCAGGGACCTCTTCGCGCATGGGGTACCCCAAACCGCTCCTGGAGGTGGGGGGTCAGAGGCTCCTCGAGCGCGTGCTCGAGGCCGTGCAACACTCCACCGCCGAGGAGATCGTCGTGGTCCTGGGGAGCGACGCGGACCGGGTTCTCAAGGAGGTCCCCCTCGAAGGCGCGA
>JAZGDV010000075.1:0-2701 GCA_036478175.1 Thermoplasmata archaeon | reverse complement strand
GGGTGACTTCCTCCTCCAGCCCCACCTGTCGCAGCAGGGCCAGGGTCCGATCGGCGATGGAGTAGTGCGCCCCCGCCACGATGTCCACGGCGGGCTTTCCCTGGGTGACGTGGTTGATGACCTCTGATTCCGCCAGGACCGCGCAGATGCTGCTGATGGGCTGCGGATCCTTGGCTTGAAGGGACATCGGACCCAGTTCCAGTACGTCGATCTCCAGTGACTTGGCGATCCGTTCCAGGAATCGGCCGGCCCCCGCGGCACAGCGATCGTTCATGAGGAACTTCTGCACGCGCCCTTTCTCGTCTATCCGCATGGCGCGGGAGCTCTGCGCCCCGATGTCCAGGACACATCGCGTGCCAGGGAAGAGGAGGCGGGCCCCCCGCGCGTGACAGGTGATCTCCGTGATCTGCATGTCCCGGTCCGGAAACGCATACCGACCGTACCCCGTGGTCGCGAGGTAGGAGACTGCGCCTCGCTTCAGATCGGCCTCTTCGAGAAGTTGCACGAGGGCCTTCTGGGCCGCCTTCTCCATGAACGGGCCGGTACGGATGCGAACGGTGCGCAGGACCCGTGTTCCCTCCTCCAACACGGCGGCCTTGGTGCTCCCGGCCCCCACGTCGAGGCCAATGGTGAGGTCGCTCATGCCTCCTCCACGGTCACGCGCCGGGCACGCAGGTCCTCCGCGCCTTGCCCGCGCTCCAGAGCGAACAGGGCGGCCCCCAGACAGCCCATGTACTGGGCGAGCTCGCTCACGTTGATCTCGGTCCCGAACCGGGCCGTCAGTGTCTCCACCATCCCCACGTTGCGGGAGACGCCCCCGGTAAAGGTCACCTCCTCCTCGATGCCGATGCGTCGGACCAGGGCGATGGTCCGGGCCGCCACGGCCTGATGGACGCCCCCGAGGATGTCCTCGATGGTCCTGCCCCGGGCCAGGTGGGCGATGATCTCCGACTCCACGAACACCGTGCACACGTTGCTGAGACGGATGGCCGCGTCGGCCCGGAGGGAGACGGGGCCGATCTCGTCGAGGGAGAGGTCCAGGATGGAGGCGGCATTCTCGAGGAACCGCCCCGTCCCGGCCGCACACTTGTCGTTCATGCAGAAGTCCAGGACCTCCCCCTCCTCGCTGAGGCGGATGGCCTTGGTGTCCTGTCCTCCGATGTCCACCAGGGTCCGGGTCTTCGGGAAGAGGAGGTGCGCACCCTTGGCGTGGCAGCTGATCTCCGTCACCTGGTCGTCGCCGAAGTCGACCTTGTACCGCCCGTATCCCGTCCCGATGACGTAGCCGATGTCGTTCTCGCCGATGCCGGCCCCCTCCAGGACCTCCTCGTAGGAACGCTCCGCCGCCCGGATCACGTTGGCCCCCGTGGGCAGGAGGCTCTTCGCCACGAGTTCGCCCTTGGCGTCGAGGACCACGGCCTTGGTCGTCGTCGAGCCCGCGTCTACGCCCGCGAAGTACATCAGGCCGCCCTCACGAGGCGACGGTGTTCCAGACTCTCAAAGAAGGCATCCACGCGGTTCCGAAGCTGGGCCTCGGAGAAGTAGCGGGGATCCGCCAGGTCGGACTCGATCATCAGCGTCGGGATTCCCAGGTCGTGGGTGAAGGTCTCCCGGAAGTCCGGTTGGCCCACGGAGAAGGACCGGCACGACTTCACCGAGTGGATGATGAGGGCGTCGGCCTCGTACTCCTGGACGTACCGGTGGAGGAGGTCGGCCCGCATCCCGAGATTCCAGTTCGTGTAGCAGTTGATGACGTAGTCGGCGATGCTCTCCATGGGCCGGGCCGGGTCGTGCCGGATCCCCTGGTCGAACAGTCCGCCGACCTTGGAGTAGGTGGAGGCCACGCCGACCACCCCCCAGGGCTTGAAGAGCTCCCAGAAGGATCGAAAGTGGGGCCAGCAGGGGGGTCCCTCGTAAATCACGCGGAACTTCTCCTCCGGAACCGGTCCCACGCCGGCCTCGACCCGCTCCTCCATCTCCTGAAGCACGACCCGATAGTAGTCGACGCACTCCGGGGTCCCGCGCAGGACGTTGATGGGCGCCATGAAGAAGACGGCCTCGAAATAGGCGTCGAAGGGGGAGGGACGGCGACCCGCCAAGGCCAGGAGCTCGGTCCAGAGGTCTTCCGCTTCCCGGGAGTGTTTGAGCGCCTCCCGAAGCTTCGCCTCGCTGAAGGAGGTCCCCGTCAGGTCCTCACACCACGCCACGAGGTCCCAGAGCTGGGCGGTGACGTATTCCCGATCCTGGGCCTGGGTCTCCTCGCCCCGGGAATAGGGCACGTCCAGGAGGAACATGGGGGCGTCGTAGAAGTCCACCAAGGCCTCGAACCATTTGATGAAGGTGTTGCAGCCGGAGAAGTTGCACACGAGGGCATCGGGTTTCGGGATGCGCCCCAGGGGCGTCTCCCCGCGGGCGAGGCAGATGCCGATGTCGTTCTTGACGTAGCCACACACATCGGCGGAGTATCCGATGTCCTCCGCACGGAGGATGTTGGCCTCGGCGGTGCGCTTGACCCCGCACTGCAGCGCGTTGATCTCGGGGAAGACGGCGCGGATGTCGAAGGCCCGGAGGATCTCCACCACGTTCCCCGGCACGAAGAGATACGCCACGGGCCCCTCCCCCTCCTCCAGGTCTCGGTAGTAGGCGGTCATCAACTCCCGCTGAACCACCTTCCCGGCGTCCTGGTATTGCAGCATGGCCC
>JAZGDV010000074.1:0-12947 GCA_036478175.1 Thermoplasmata archaeon | reverse complement strand
GTGAGGAAGCTTGAGGGGAGGAAGATGAGCGCTCCCAACCGGCTGGTCGCGAAGGTTGGTGCGAAGGGACTCGTAGCTCTCTTTGTGGTCGTGTTGCTGACTGGACTTGCGGCGGGTGTCACCCTGACCCCGTTGCAAAATACGCCGATGGGAGGATGGTCGAGCGCTTTCAGTGGAACCAACGTGCACGTCATCAGCATGGAGACAAGCGTAATCGATGCCTCGACTTGGGAAGTCGTGGTCAAAGTCGAGAACACGGACGTAGTCGGACACACCGTAGAACTAACACTCTCAGCTATCGACAGTGGCGGAAGCACTATCTTCACAGATACCCGGACAGTCGTCCTAACATGGACACCAATCATAGAGACAGTCACGTTCATCCTCAGCGCGCCAGACATAGTCGAACTCACGAGCAAGTTCGCACTATTCCTTGAGCAGACAGTCTAGGACACCGGGCACCCCTCTCTCTTTTTGACCTGCGACAGGTTTCATGTGACGTCTTCGGGTTTGTCCATTTCTGGTGTATCTGGGGGAATTCTTTATAATCCCGTATGGGGGTATCCGGCTTACCAAGATACCGGAGGTGAGAACCAAAATGGCAGGCGACAAAGCTGGGAAGTCGACGAAGGGGAAGATGGAAACACCCCCGAAGGTCATCAAGAAGCCACGGCCCAACGGCACAAATTGGCTCGAAGGCCACAGTCGTTCCATCAAACACGGCGGTCGTGAGACTCTGCGTGGCTCAGTCTGGGCGATTATGCAACGGAAGAAGTCCATGGAGCTCGAGTCTCTCATCGCAGCAGCCATCAAGCGTCAGAAGCCCAAATCGAAGCGCCCTGAGTATGTCTACGGGTGCGTCGTTAACGGCTTCATCACAGATGGGGTGATGGAAAAGACCCAGGTCAACGATGACACCGTGGTCGTGCTCAAGTGATTGGGCAGACAAGGCTCGAGGAGCTCGAGGAGGAGTTGCGGAGCATCGAGGATGAGCTGGTGGATGTCTTCCCTTCACCACGGGCGGACATCCTCATTGACGCATGGACTAGGAAGGTTGACGAGGCAGACAGGGTAGCTGACGAAGATGAATGGGTTGGACCGGAAAGTCCGAGACTTGAAAATGGGGGGAGGACAATCACCCTTCTTCACGTGACACCCGCTCACCCGCGTTTCTCTCCCACAGCCCTCGACATAGATGAGTGGGAAGTCATCCTGGGAGACCTTCACATCAGGCTGATTCTACCAGGACTCCTCAGAGTGGACTAAGAGGCCAAGGATGACTGGGACAGGGCAGCTATCCCTAAACCACCCCCTTTGCAAGGCAGTCCTGTCCCTTACTTTCACCTGGGGGAAGTAGGATGAGCTCGACCGGGCAGGGCATCTATCCACCCGTGACGGCATATTGCCTTGAAGGGGACAACCGTCGTGGGACATCCCATCCCGTGCTCTGCCCCTTTCTTCTCACTACAACAGCAGCGCGAACAGCCCCTACGGGGGACGCAGAACAAGGAGGTGAGAAAACATGCGAAAACTAACGGCACTCTTGTCAACGAAAGCCGTAGCTGGGTTAGTCATTGTCTTGGCTATCACCGGACTTGTGATAGCAGCGGTTGTGAGTAACATCCTGACATCACCACCAGCGGATGTCGTCTATGGAGAGTTCATCACACTCAGCTTCATGCCGACGGACCTCGGCGGAGCGGATGTGGCACCACCAACGCAGTTCGACATAACGCCAGCATCGACGGCCGAAACCGGAGACAACCAGTACTACTACATCAAGGTGGTATCCCTTACCACCACCCTCACAGGAACGCTGGGTGCGACGTGGTGTTCAGACACTGAGCCGCTGGAGGTAGGTGACGTGACCTTTTTCGTCGAGACATCCTCTAGCGTCTACGTGTGGGAACCTGGTGGTGGCCTCGACAATGCGGCGACAACAGACCCTAAGGATTTCACCACAGGTGGCGCTGACTTCGGCGAATGGGTCGTCGATGCCAGCGGTTGCCTTACCGTGGAATGGGACAGGTACTTCCGTGTAGTTGATGACCCCACCAACTACAGGGACATACTCCGATTCACCACGTTCGCCAGAATCGGTATCCCGGCAGCACCACTGACCTTGAGTTTGTTTGCCACTGCGTTCGAATAGGGTGGGCAACCCAACGGGTCAACTCTCTCTCTTTTTTGAACTGCGACAAACAATCGTCGTACGTGCGTACGCGAGTCGTGAACCGTTCAAGTGTAGACTTGAAGACCAGAACGCCAGGCCGTCCGAAGGCCCTCTTTCTCCAAAGGGGTTGGGTCTATCGGGAGCTACTCCACATTCGGAGGGGGTGGCCTATCCTCATGCCACTCTTTGGGGTCATCCCACCACGCAAGAACCCAACGGCGACGCACGCGGCCATCCTTATCCTCCCGCTCGATGGTCGGCCCTTTATGGGTTCCCGAACATGTAACCTCCCGCCTATGAGGGACGTCCTTGGCCGCCGAGTAGCTCAACCTCGTCTGCGTGTGTGAGGGGCATACCCAATCACTTCCCCGCCGCTCTAGGAGAACCCCATCCTCTGGGCATTTCAGAGGGGCCACGGCATTGAGAACCCTCTCGCATCGAGGACATTTCCAAGGCACATTACACCTAATCTTCCGGTGTGTCTTAGAGCTATCGGAAATGGAAGGTATCCAAAGTCGGTGATTCTCCCTTCCTCATCCTCAACACGGCCACTGTGGCCATCGTGTGGCCTCTAGGAGTCCTCTAAATGCCGGAGAATATCTCCATGATAACTATCGTGCCCCTCATGCTGGGGCTTCTCAGCCACGAGGGGAATCCACATGATTCTTCAGTCTTATCAACTTAACATCACCGGTGTTTATTAAAAGGTTTTATCCGTTAGGGCTCGCAGTCCTCACGGAACCCTTAGGCCCCGCGGCGCCATGCGGAGCCCGTGGCCTCCTATGTCGCGGTGGTGCCCAAGGAGGAGGGCGAAGCGGCGCGTCGTCGGTTCAGAGACGCCGGGGTGCTCCGCCTGGATCGGAAGATCGCCGAGCGGAACGGAGAGCTGCTCATCCCCGTCACCAAGGAGAAGCCCCTCGGCTACCCCATCGAATCCTTGAAACTGGATCCCCGCCCGACCCGACCCCGCACCTATCGAGACCTGGTTCGTTTGCCGGATGCGCTTCGCCCTCTTCTCCCCCGCGCCTTCGACATGGTGGGCCACGTGGTGATGGTTCGGCTGCCGGGGATGCTTCGCCCGTTTGAGTCCGCCATCGGAGAGGCGTTCCTGGAGATGCATCGCGACGCGGCAACGGTGGCCGTCGACGAGGGTGTACGAGGGTCGTTCCGAGCGCGCACCCTTCGGGTTATCGCGGGCCAGGAGGAGACCCGGACCCTGCACCAGGAGTTCGGTCTGGCCCTGGCGTTGGACCCGGCCGAGGTCCACTTCTCCCCCCGGATGGCGTCGGAGCGTCGTCGGGTGGCCGGGTTGATTCAAGGCCCGGAGGTGGTAGTGGACGCCTTCAGTGGCGTGGGCCCCTTTGCCCTCCACGCCGACCGGGCAGGGGCCGGTCGGGTCTACGCCGTGGATGCCAATCCGCGAGCCGTGGCGTTCCTCCGAGAGAACGTACGCCGCAATCGGGCCGACACCGTAATCCCGTTGGAGGGATCCATTGAGGAGGTCGTCCTCGAGCTCGAGTCGGCGGATCGGTTCATCCTTGACTATCCTTGGGACCCCCTTCCCTACGTGCCCCTCTCCGTGGGCGCCCTCAAGGACGGAGGAGTCCTCCACTACTACGAAATCCTGGAACGCGCGGAGCGCGAGGAGCGGATCGAAACGCTGCGGGCGAGCATCCCCGAGGACCGGAGTCTGGAGGTGCAGGGCGTTCGGGAGGTCCGGGGATACTCGCCTACCCAGGCCCACTTCGCCTTCGACTTGAGGATTGGGCCGGCGTGACCCCGGATTGTCCCTGGTACGTGCCGGAACTTTCGGCGTACGTGGCTTCGGGCAACGAACGAACCTCGTGGAAGGTGAGTTGCGCAAAGGTGTCGCCCACGGCGATCTCGAGCGGCCGTTCCGAGGCGTTGTAGGCCGAGAGAGTGAGGGTGCCCTCAAACCCCGCGTCCACCTTCCCGAAGGCGGGGAGGACCCCCTGACGGGCCCAGGTCGTGCGAAGCCAGAGGTCGCCCGTGACGCGTGGGCCCAGGTGGACCTCCTCCTCCGTACTCACGAGAAACCGGGTCTTGGGAGGGATCTCGAGGGAACCCTCCGTCTTCGACGTGTCGGCGTCGGGGAGGGCGAGCTCGGCGACCGTGAGATCGTACCCGTTGGGGGTCAGGTTTCCGTCGCGGAACCCCTTGATCTGGAGTTTCCCGTCCATCATCCAGACCCGGACGTCGGCGTCGGAGAGTTGCACAGCTTCGGGCCGTATCGCTCGCCGTGATAAGCCCTTACCGGTGCCGACACCAGGCTGAGAAGCCTTTAAGCAAGCGGGGCCCCGTAGGCGGAACGGGTGAAGGCGTGGAGTTCCGGCTCTCCGAAGCGCAGAAACTGATTCGGGAGACGGCACGCTCGTTTGTCGACAAGGAGGTCATCCCCCACGTGAAGGCGTGGGAGGAGAAGGGGGAGATCCCCCGAGCCGTGACCGAGAAGATGGCCGATCTCGGCTTCTTCGGCATTCCCATTCCCGAGGCCTACGGAGGTGCGGGTCTCGGTTACGTGAGCTTTGCCTTGGTGGTGGAGGAGATCGCGCGAGGATGCAATTCGCTACGGACCACCCTCTCCGTTCAGACCTCCTTGGCCGGGACGACCCTCCTGGCCGCCGGGACGGAGGCGCAGAAGGAGACGATCCTTGCCCCCTTGGCGCGCGGGGAGTTCCTCGGGGCGTGGGCCCTCACGGAGCCCGACGCCGGGTCCGACGCAGCCAACCTGCGAACCACCGCCAAGCGAGAGGGGGACGAGTGGGTCCTCAACGGCGCCAAGCGGTTCATCAGCAACGGCAACCTGGCCGAGTACGTCATCGTGTTCGCCCGGGAGCCGGGCACCAAGCGTCAGGACGGCATCTCCGCATTCCTCGTAAAACAGGGAACGCCCGGGTTCCGCGTCACCCACGTGGAGACGAACACGAAACTCGGACTGCGCGCCTCCCCGACGGCGGACCTCGCCTTTGACGACTGCCGCATTCCCGCCGACCACCTCATTGGAGGACAAGGAGAGGGGTGGGAAACGGCCATGTATGTCCTGAACCACGGGCGCCTCGGGGTGGCGGCGGGGGCCGTGGGAATCGGGCAGGCTTGTCTCGAGCTCAGCCTCGAGCACGCCCGAGAACGGCGGGCGTTCGACCGACCGATTGGCGCATTCCAACTGATCCGGGAGATGATCGCGGAGATGGCCGTCGAGGTGGAGGCGGGTCGGCTCCTCTATCTGAAGGCGGCCTGGATGCGCGACCAGGGCGAGGACAACCGCCTCGCGGTGAGCCTGGCGAAGCTCTTCGGGGCCCAGATGGCCGTCCGATGCGCCGACCGAGCCGTACAGATCTACGGGGGGTACGGCTTCTCCGGCGAGTACCCGGTGGAGCGGCACTTCCGGGATGCGAAGATCATGGGCATCTACGAGGGGACGAACGAGATCCAGAAGATGGTCATCGCCCACGAGCTACTGGGAGACCTCGATAGGGCGGAGGCCTAGGTCACGCCGGGTCACGGCGCGTACCGCGACGGCGTTCGGGGGAAGGGAATGGTATCCCGGATGTGCTCCAGATCACCAACCCACTGCACGACGCGGTCCACCCCCATGCCGAAGCCTGAGTGGGGCACGGACCCATAGCGGCGCGTGTCCAGATACCAGTCGTAGGCCTCCGGGTCCTCTCCCGTCCGGACGAGGTTGGCCTTCAGCGTCTCGAGATCGGGCTCTCGTTCCGACCCGCCGAGGAGCTCCCCGCCCTTTCCGGGCGCGATGAAGTCGAAGGCCAGCACCAAGTCGGGATCCTTCGGGTCCGTCCGCTTGTAGAAAGCCTGGGTCTCCTTCGGGTAGTGGGTCACGATGACGGGCAGGTCGAACATCTCCCCGAGGGCCCGCTCCTCGAGGGTCCGCAGGTCCTTCCCCCACTCGATCTCCACGCCCTGGCCCTGCAGCCGCTCCAGCGCCTCATCGTACGTGATCCGAGGGAAAGGTGGTTGCACGCCTCGGAGGTACTCCACGTCCCGCCCGAGGTAGGCCAGCTCCGCCTCGTTGCGGGCCGCCACCTCCTGGGCAGCGCGGCTGATGACCCCCTCCCCGTGCCTCAGCGCTTCCTCCATCCCCTCCCAGGCCACTTCCATCTCCGCGTGCCAATACTCCGTTAGGTGGCGTGGGGTCCGTGACTTCTCGGCGCGGAAGGACGGGGCGATCGTGTAGATGCGCTCGAGGGCCATGACCAGGGCCTCTGCGTACAGCTGCCAACTCTGGGTCAGGTGGAGATCCCGATCGAAGTAGCGAACCTGGAAGAGGGTCGAGCCGCCCTCGCTCCCCACGGGGGTGATGATGGGGGCCTGGACCTCGTAGAACCCTTCCTCCCGAAAGTAGTCGTGGATGGCCCGGAAGACGGTCGAGCGGACCTTGAAAATGGAAGTCATGCGCCGGGAGCGAATCCAGAGGTGACGGACGTCCAACAGGAATTCCTCGCTGAGGTCCCGGGCGATGGGGAAGTTCGAGGAAGGGCCCACGACCTCGAAGGCGGACCCCCGAACTTCGTACCCTCCGGGCGCCCGCTTGTCTTCGGCCACCGTCCCCTCGATTGTGACCGCCGCCTCCCGCCCCGTCGCCTCGATGGACGCAAAGAGATCGTCCCCCACCTCCTGCTTCCGGAAGGTCGATTGGACGACCCCGGTGGCGTCCCGGAGGAGGAGAAAGGCGATGCCGCCGCTGGATCGAGTGCGGTACACCCAGCCGCGCACTTTCACCGGCTGGCCCGTGCGATCGCCCCGCAGGATGTCCCCGATGGGCACGCGCTCGGTCATCGGACTTCCCTCCCAGCAGATTGGACGCTCTTATACGTTGTGCGAGAACCGGGATACGCTGAAATATCCCGCACGGATTGCTGCACCGTGCTCCGCCAGGCGGACCTCTCCGACGTCCCTGCCCTCTACAAGATCGAGAAGACCTGTTTCGGGCGGCGCGGATTCTCCAAGGCACACATCATCTGGACCCTGAAGAACCCCCAGGGGTTCACCTACCTGTACTATGTCGACGGGCATCCGGTCGGCACCGTCATGCTCCGTAAGGAGGGCGAGGTGGGACGCGTCGTCTCCCTCGGCGTCCTCCCGGGCCATCGCCGTCAGGGCATCGGTGCGGAGCTCATGCGGCAGGCCGAGGAGTTCGTGCGAGACGAGGGAGCCCGCGTCATGCTCCTGGAGGTCGGCGTCCGCAACGAGAGCGCCATCGCCTTCTACGAGCGCCTCGGATACGAAACGGACGGCCTGCTGAAGGGCTACTACTCCTGGGGCGAGGACGCCTGCCTGATGCGGAAGGCCCTTCCCACCTGAGAAACGTTTAAGTCCGCGGCTCGGGTGATTTCGACGTGGGCGAGATCGATCCCATGGTTCCCGTTCCCTCCCGGTTCTTCGTGACGGGGGCCGGAGCCGTCAGTCCGGTATCCGACCTCAACGCCTTCGACAAGGCCCTCATCGGGGCCGGCATCGGCGAACAGAATCTGGTCTCCGTTTCCTCGGTACTGCCTCCCGGCATCCGAGAGATCGACCCGAAGGCCTTGCCCGCCGGGATGATCACCTACGCCGTCCTGGCTCAGATGCGAGGAAACGAGGGGGAGATGATCGCGGCCGGGATCGCCTACGCCTTCCGCGGGGACGGAGGACATGGGTACGTGGCGGAAGGGCACATGTACGGGACCCGAGAGGCCCTGACGGAGATCCTCGAGTGGAAGATCGAAGAGATGGCGCGCCACCGCGAGGTCGAGTTCGGCACGATTCGCTACCAGATCCAGGACCTGTCCGTGCCCATGGACCACTACGGGGCGTGCGTCGCCGCCCTGGTCTTCCTGGGTTGACCTAACTCGCCTCCTCGCCCGCGGGCCGTCTCCGAAGGCGCCGTCGCACGTCCGAGGGGAGGGCGTTCGGAATCACACGTCTGTACGCGTTCCAGAACAGATACAACGCAAAGCCCACCGCCACGAGGAGGAAACCCACCAACACCGCGGGGTTGGGGATCTGGAAGGGTGCCAGGAAGGGGGCGAGCAACAGGGCGAAGACCGCCCGGGCACCCATGGCCTGGAAATACGATCGCCAGGGCGTCCCTCCGCCCGCCCCTGCCCCTTGGACGGACCCCGTATAGAAATGAAGGGCGTTCAGACCCAGGGATAGGAGGAGGACTATCGCCACGGTGACGGCTAGCGCGCCGAGTGGGACGTCCGGCTGGGTAAAGACCTGGAAGGCGAAAGCCATGCTGAAGGTGGCCGCGATGCCGAAACTTAACCCGGCGCCGTAAAACACCGTGTCGAAGCTTCCGCGGAAGAGCTTGTAGTTCAGATACACGAGCTTGAAGGACTCCTCGAAGACCGCCACGGCCAGGAGGGCGAGGAAGGCTGCGAAGGTCGTATTGACCAGGAAAAAGTTGAAAATCACGGCGGCAACGACGCCGACCACCAGCCCGATGGCGAAGCTGAGGAACAGCCGCTCGCTGCGGAAGAGGGCCTTCTCCACGAGCGGGTACTCGTATCGGCGGAGCGTGTAGAACATGAGGAGTAAGGCCGGTCCGATGCCCACGGCACCGGCTGCGAAGAACTCGTGGTTCACCAGACATTCAACAATGCCTGGCTATTTCAGGTTTCCAAGGCTCGGGCCGCGGCCTACTCCCTTACGCCTCCATACATGCGCTCGTACCAGCGGATGAGTTCCCACTCGTCTGCCTCCTCCCCCTCGGTCCGGAGACTTAGGTCGTTCTGATAGGCGAACGCACGCAGGAGTTCATGGGCCGCGGAGTCCCCCTGGTACTCCGTGACGAGTAGCTCGTCACCCCGCTTACGTGCCTTGAAGGCCGCGACGGTGCGAGGGCCATCGAAGGCCGCGTAGCAACTCCCCATCCGCCATCGCTCATGGAGGTAATCCCGGAGGTAGAAGGAGAGGTTGTCCCAAGGCGAGAGGACGAACTGGCCCTTGTAGCGCGTCTTCCCCAGGAGGCCGTCGTTCAGCATCCAATACACCGCTGGTTCCCCCTCGATCAAGAACCCCTTCACCAAGACGCCCTCCCGCTCCAGCTCCCGGAGAATCCGCCGAATCTCCCCCATCCGGAAGTGGCCCCGTGTGTAGGCCCCCAAGTTCTCGGCGCTGAAGATGCCGTAGGCCTCGAAGACCTTCCGTAGGACGGCCTTCTTCGCCTCCATTGGCTCGAGGCCTGCATCGCCCACGGTACGGTATCGGTGGCGCGGATCCCGGGTCACGTGGGAGGCCCTATGCAGTTTCCGCAAGGCGCGCTCTGTCACCGCTTCGGGGAAGGGAGCAAGGGCGACCAGGCGTCCCTTGGAGATGGGTTCGCCCTCCCGAATGAGTTCCCACACCTCCTCCATGTCCTCCTCCATGGGCACGGACTTGGCCGCGCGGTAGAGCTCCAGGTCTTCCTCCGTACAGTACGTGGCGTAGGGGGGAATGGCCAGACCCTTCGTCACGAGTCCCTTCTCAAAGAGTTCCTTGAGCGGGGTGAACCGTCGGGTCCGTAGGAGCGAGGCGAAGTCGGACCGGAGGCCTCCCAAGGCCTCGATCGCCGCGAAGGCGTCCTTGAATCGTCGGTCCGGATGGATGCCCTGGCGGGAGAAGACGTAGCTGAGAACCTCCTCCCACGAGTGCTGGTCGGGGACCATCTCCCCCCACGCGAAGAAGTCGTTTGTCGAATGGAAGCCCGCCTCCTCGAAGGCCTCGGTGACCCCGGCATCGAGGACCGACTTCCCGAAGGCGCCCACGACCCGAACGATCTCGTAGCCCCGTTGCGCGTAGAAGCCCATCATCCCTTGCACCGTGGCCAGGAGCTCCGGCAGCAGCCCCGGGTCGTCCAGTTCGATCTCTCGGACCTCGAGACACCCGCTCATCTGCCACTTCTCCACCATCCCCACGAGCTTCCCGTCCTTGACTACGGGATAGTACCAGCCGTCGCCGTATCGACTGTTGACTTCCGCCCACATCGGCCGGATCCAGGGATCCTGGAGGGAGAGGATTCGCAATCGGTCCGAGGGCGCCCGGGCGGGGACTTCCTGGAGCGCCGCCAGCTCCTCGGTGAGGAGAACCATCTCGACATCGCCGTCCCCCTGCACGAGGATCTTCGTGGCGACCCCGCCTTCGAGGAGGCGTTCCACGACCCCCTCCGTCTCCGCATACCCGAACCCGGTGTAGCCCTTGACGCCGGCGGGACTCACGGGGCCGTACGCCCGGAGGAACCGCCGCACGATGGCCTCTTGGGCGTCAGGAAGCTCGTCCTCGGCTTCGTAGGCCACGTAGATGTTCTTCGTCGTCCAGCCGTCGCTGCCTGTGAACTTGCGGATGATGTACAGGCCCCGGTCCAACGCGTGCAACGCCTCCTTCACGCGCGCCCGGTCGGCCCCCACCGCCTCGGTGACCTGGTCGAGGTCGAGGCCGTTTTCCCGGGCAACCGCCGTCAGGACGCGTTCCTCCAGCGGCCCGAGCGGCGGGCGCGGGTAGGCCGAGGCGAAGAGGGAAGCCTCCTCCCGCCGCACGTACCGCACCCTTCCGCGGAGGAACCGGCCCTCCAGGATCTCCCCCGCCTCCCGCCGGCGGTACCAATCTTCCATGTCGAAGCCCTCGACCCGTTGGAAGACGTCGAAGAGGACCCCCGCCTCCAGGAAGCGATCGAAGTAGGCATCCACGGAGTCGAGGCGTTCGAAGTGCTTGGCCAGGAGATACGACCGGACCGCCGTCTCCTCGAAGGTGGGGAGCGCCTGTTCGCGAGCCTCGAGTCGGCGGAGGTCTTGGGCGACCAGGTATTGGTACGCCTCGTCCACCACAAAGTGCCCCGAGGCGAGGGTGGCTTCGTTCACCAAGCCGTTCAACGCCTCCTGGAGCATCTCCCCCTTCAGATCGAGTTCGTACGCGAGTTCCTCGAGGGTCATCGGCCCCTGGAACTCGAGCAAGCGGACCACCAGGCGGTCCAACGCCTCCTCGAACCGGTCGGCTTCCACCTCCCGGGGTTCGTAGGCCGGCTCCGCGAGCCCTCGCCGGGCCAGATGGTACCCCCGCTCGAGGCGGCGGAGGGCGTCGTTCACCTCGACCCGGGACGCCTCGAGTTCCCGGCCGAGTTCCTTCGCCGTCTTGGCCCCTTCCTCGAGGTGAGCCAGAACCCGACGATCGCGGGTTCGCGGCCGCCGCGGCCGAGCGTACACGGCGGCGTAGGCGGGCACATCCGTCGCGGAAACCCAGAGAACGCCCTTGGGTGTCCACACGGAGGCGACCCTCCCCTCCTCGACCAGCTCCTCACACCACGCCCGGACGGTCTCGGGGTCGGCCTCGGCCAGGTCGTAGACGTTTCGACCCTTCTGTTGGAGCAGATTGAGAGCGCCCGCTCTCTCCAGGAGGGGAAGGATGTCCTCGCGAGAAGCCACCCGCGGAGCCTTCCGGCGGAAGTACGCCTGGACCTGCTGTTCCGTGAACTGGACCTCTTGCAGCTGCTCCTCGGGGACGACCCGTCGGAGGACCTTGCGATGCAGGTCCCGGAGCATGGCGCTCCGGTCCTCCATGAGGACGATGTCGCTGATGCCGGCCAACACCACGTTGTGGGCGAGGGGGGAGGGGACGTTGGACCAGGAGGTCAGGTGGACTTGGATCCGACCCTCCTCGATCCCCTGGAGGACCTGTCGGGCGTGGTGGAGGTCCATGACGTCGTTGAGAATCTCGTTGTAACTCTCCTGAATGACGGGGAAGTCCTCCAGCTCGTGGAGCCAGTCCAGCACCCGTTGGGAGCGGATCTGTTGCCGCCCGACGGAGACCGCATGGCCCCGGTAGTTTCGGAGGATCATGAAGCTCCTCGTCGCACAGTGGCGGAAGCGCTGCTTAAAGAGCTCCGTGTTCCGGAGGGCCCGGCGCAGGAGGTCCTCGAGCTCGTGGCTCTTCAGTAGACCGACAATCTCCTCCAGGTTCACCCGCTTCGGGATCGTGACCATGAAGTTGTCGTCGGTGACGGAGACGCGGGCGTTACACTCCAGGGCGTTGGAGATCGCGAACGCGTAGGCCCGGGCGAGGGCGTCGTTGGTCCGGCGGCCGAAACAGTAGTGAAAGACGATGTTTCGGTTCCCTCGGGTGTCGATGTAGCCCTCCAGGACCACGACTTCGTCCGTCGGCAACTGGGGGATCATGGCCCGCTGCTCGAGCAGGTAGTTCACCAGACTGCGGGCGGATCCGTGGTCCACCCGGCACGTCTCCTCGAGCCAGGCCATGGCCGCGGCCTCTCCCTCCCCGTCCACACGCCGGAGGGTCTCTTGCCGGAGACGGCCCACCTCCAGGGAGAGGTCAAAGCTCCGCGGGAGCATCTCCCCGGTCCAGGAGGGTACGGTAGGACGTCGGCCCGAGGCGTCCTTGACGAAGACCTTCATCCCCCGAACCCGCTCGAACCGATAGGTTCGTCCGCCGAGGACGAAGACGTCGTGGCGGGTCAGCTGCTCCACGAATTTCTCGGAGAGGGTCCCGATGGTGACCCCCTGGTGCGTGATGACCCGGTAGTTCCCCTCCTCCGGAATCGTTCCCACGTTCGTGAAGTAGATCATGCGGCTCCCGCGCTTCCGCCCGAACCGGCCCTCCTCCTCGTCGAGCCAGATTTTGGCATAGACGGAGACGTCGGGGTTCCGGCTGGAGAGGTACCGGAGGACGGAGAGGAAGTCCTTCCGGGGGAGGCGGCGGTAGCAATAGGATCGCCGGACCAAGGCGAAGGCCGCGTCGATCTCCCATCGCTGCTCGAGGCTCA
>JAZGDV010000073.1:0-2509 GCA_036478175.1 Thermoplasmata archaeon | reverse complement strand
CAGGCCGACCTTGAAGTTGAGGGCGGCGGTGTTCCCCAGGTTGTGGACCACCACGTCCAGCGTAAACGCCCGCCCCTGGATCGCCACCGCAGCGGGGTTGTCCGCGGGCCGGAGCTCCAGGTCCGGTCGCGTCTTAACGTCCACGACCAGGCTGACGAAGTTGTTCCGGTAGTCCCAGTCTGTGTTCTGGACGGTGTCGTTCTGACTCCGCACGCGCAGGCTGACGTTGTGAAGGCCCGCGAAGGCGGGCGTCCAGTTGAGATGGATCACTCGGGAACCGCCCCAGGGGACTTCGGCCTGAGTCGAGTCCGCCAGGACGGCGTTGTCCAGGATCTCGAGGGTGGCCGGGAGGGCATCGGCCATCCCCAGGTTGTGCACGGTCACCTCGATCTGGACGGGTCCGCCTTCGACGGGGACCCGCGTGAAGACCACATCCGAGAGCCCGATGGCGAGGTCGGGCCAGTTCCAATACACGAGGTAAACCGTCTGGCTCGCATCCATGGACGTGGCGAGGTCCGCCTCTGCGTAGAAGGTCATCCCGTTCCGGTCGATGGATCCGTTGGCCTGGTAGGTGGAGTTGGCCCAGCCCCGGGAGGCGAACCGCTCCTGGGCCAGCGCCCGGTAGAGGATGGTCCCCGTCGGGGCTTCGATGTGGGCGGGGAGGTAGTTCCCAAAGTACAGGTCATCCGGTCCGGGGGCGGGAATGGCCGCGAACCCGAGAGTGCCCAGGTCGAGCCGGCGAAGGGTGATGTTGGCGTCGGTCACGGCATTGCCCACCGGGTCCTCCGCGTGGACCGTAAGCCACCAGTGGAAACCGACCTTCGCGCTGTCGAATATCCGATCGTCCCACCAGTTCGCTGCGCCCTCAAAGGTCACATCGGTCAGTTGGGCATACTGGGTGCCGGTGAAGACCACGCTGGGCCCGAGCACGGCGTCAAACGTGGCGTTGCGAATGTCGAGATCGAGGGTGTCGACGTTGCCATCGTCGGTGAGCAGGGAGAGACGCACGGCTCCGTTGAAGGTCGGGTCCCAGATTCGGGAGGTCCCGTTGGTGTCGAAGACGAGATCGCTATCCCCAATGGTGATGTTGCGGAGCGTCGCCCTGGCGCCCCGGGCCTCCACGTCGGCCTCGAGGGTGCCGTCCCGCAGGTCAATGATGGAGGATCCCTCGCTGTAGATCAGGCCCCGCGTCGCGGGGGCGTTCAGGAGAATGTCCGAGCCCTCGGTAATCAGCTGCCCGCTGTCCTGCAGGAAGACCGTGAGCGGGTGGTTGCTTCGGAGGGCACCGTTCCGAAGGGTGAGACTCCCCTCGCCCTCGATAATCAGGTAATGCCGGCCGGCCGAGGCCCCGAATTGGAGAAGCGTGAGACTGGCCCCGTCGATCACGACATCCGCGGTCACGCGGACGTTCCCATCGACCGTTACGTCGAAGTCAATCGTGCGGGGCTCATCCCACAGATACGTGTTGTCCGGCGACGGCTACACGAGGTCGACGAGATCCAAGGTGAGATCGATCGAGTTGTCCACCTCTGCGATGGCGGGGTAGGCGCTGAAGGCGATGTCTTGGGAGACGAGGGAGCCCATGTGACTCGCCTCGATCCGGTAGTTTCCATCAAACGCCGAGTTTGGCGTGGTGGAATCGAAACCCGTCGCGTTAATCCAGTCGGTCAGCAGAGGGATGCGGGCCTGCCCGTGGAAGTCCGTCCGGTTGAAGTCCTCCGCGGTGCGTCCCAGGTAACCAAGGAGGGTGAGGCTGGGCACATCCCCGTTCCCATTGTCCGGGTAGAAAGCTAGCATGCCCATGGGAAGGACGCGGGACTCGATCGCCGCTCCTTCAATGGCACTCCCAAACCGGTCTCGGACGGTCGCACCCAGCCAGCGGTGGATGTAGAAGGACGAGCTCGGGCCAACGGGAACCAGGGCAGGAATCCATTCGCTCAGGGGCGCCATGATTGACTGGGACAAATCCGGCGTCATGTTGTAGAGGTAAACGTTGGAACTTCCCTCCGCGGCGATCATGTTGTGGGAGCGGCTTTCGTTGAGGAAGTCCACTCCCACGAAAGTGTCGATGATTGTGAGGGTCGCGGAGCCAGAGGTGGTGATGTTATAACGGGGATCGGGGCCCGGCGAGAGGGGGTTCTCGTACAGGCGGTCCATCACGGATCTCGCGATCACCACCGTGGAAGATCCCTCGAACCTCATCACGGGGGCATCGTCGTTGTCGTCGGGGTCCAGGTTGAACGGCGAGATCTCCTCGGGGGTGAAGCCGGTGATGGTCGAGTCGTACACATCCATCGTCGCGGACCCGCCGGAGAGGGTGAGAGTCCCTGGGTGTCTGATCATCGCGCCGTTCCGAAGGGTCAGGGCGCCGTCTACCACGACGTCCAGCTTCAGGTAGTCCGATAGCTGGTTTGGCTCGGTGGAAAGAAGGCTGTTGTCGAGGATCAGCTCGCCACCGGTGTCAATGGTAAGGGCGTAGATGTGAAGGCTGTCCTGTAAGAAGATGAGA
>JAZGDV010000072.1:0-5074 GCA_036478175.1 Thermoplasmata archaeon | reverse complement strand
CGCACGTACACCGGGATCTCCTGGACGCCGAGCGCCGCAATGGCCCCCACGTGACCGGGCTGGAGGACGGTGCCGGCCGGGAGGAGGGAATCCCCCGCGCCAATGTCCTCGCCCCGGGGGGACACGTTTCTCCGCGGTGCGAGGCCGTGAGGCACGCGGACCCGGGATCCCTCGACCTCGACCCGTTCCACCTCGACGACCGCGTCGGCCCCGGTGGGCAGCGGCGCGCCCGTCGCGATCTTCACCGCCTCCCCGCGCCGGACCGTCCCCGGATAGGGTTCTCCCGGACGGGCATCCCCCACCACGTCGAGCGCCGTGCTCTCCGCGGCGACATCCCGGGAGCGGATGGCGTATCCGTCCATCATGGCCTTGTCGAAGCCAGGGACGTCGACATGGGAGACCACGTCTTCCGCCAAGACACGGCCTACGCCACGCTCCAAGGGGACTCTCTCGACCCGATCCAGCGACTTCGTCCCCTCCCGCGCGATGGCAAGGGCCTTCTCCGGGGGGATGAGGTCCGTGAAGACACGCATGCCGTGTCTTTCGTGCGTGCCGTGCTGTTCGTCGTGCGTCCCCATGGGTTGGTGCCCCTCGAGCTCCCCTCTCTCGATGACGAGACGTCCCATAAGGACACAGGCCTTTAACGCAATGTGTCCGGCCCATCCTGCAGGAGGGCCTCGGCCCGGGCCAGGTCGTCCGGCGTGTCGATGTCGAAGGCTGCATGGTGGCCGTAGGGAATCCCTTCCAATTCCTCCGCTCTCAGCCGCACAAGACGCAGATAGGGGAGAATCGACCGGACCGCCCGCTCCCCGTCCGCGAGGGCTCGCTCCGAGGCCCTGAGCAGCGGATCCCGCCGATAGGCGGCGAGGATGAGGTTGTCGCGTCCTCCGTGTCGGAGGATGCAGCCATCCGACGCCCGGGCTCGCCGCAGGAGGGTCCGATAGAGGTCGGGGGAGAGGAAGGGGGCATCGCAGGGGGCGACGAGGAGCCATTCGCCTCGCGCGGCACGGGCCCCCCGAACCAACCCTCCCAGGGGTCCGAGCCCCTCGTCGCCCACGAGTTGGGCGCCCTCCACGAAGCGGTCGAGGCGGGCCCCATACTCCCGGGGGCCGTAGGCGACCAGGACCTCATCGGCGACCTCGCGAAGAACGCCCAAGGGCCGGGCGATCAGCGGTTCACCTCCGAACGAGAGGAGCGCCTTGAACGCCCCGAGGCGTCGCCCCTCCCCGCCCGCGAGGACGAGCCCGGATACGGAGGCCATGAGCAAGGATCGGAACGTCGTGAGAGACCATGAGCTTGTCGGGCGGGCCCGGAGAGGGCGTGTTAAATAGCGAGGGTTCCTAGCGGGCCGCACCCCGAAGTTGGGAGGGAACCCGATGCCGAAACTCCCGAAGCCCTTCGAGCAATTCAAGGCAGAGTACCCGGAGGTGTTCGCCGCCTACCAGCGCCTCGGCGACGCGACCCTGGGGGCGGGCCCCCTGGATGGAAAGACGCGGGAACTCGTGAAGTTGGGCATCTCCCTGGGCGCCGGCATGGAGGGCGCCGCCCACTCCCATGGACGCCGGGCCCGGGAGCAGGGTGCGACGCCGGAGGAGATGCGCCACGTGGCGCTCCTCGCCCTGACCACCCTGGGCTTCCCCACCATGATGCGGGGCCTCCTCTGGGTGGAGGATGTCCTCGGGCGGGAATAGTCCGGGACCGCTCTCAGGTCACCCGCTTCACGAAACTCCCGAAGGCGAGGACGTAGGTCACCGCCAGAATGCCAGATGGGATGAAAACGAGCCCCCCGGTGGGATCCCCAAAGGGGTCCGTCGTCACGCTCAGGAAGTAGATGCCGAGGAGGGCCACGATGGAGACGATGAGATCGGTCCCTGCCAGGCTCCACGTCTCCGCTCCGGCGGGGCCGGAAGCCAGCTCGATCTTGGCCATCCGTGGCACCCCTTACACGATGTTTCGGGGGACGAAGGACATCGTGTCCTTCAAGTGGCTCGTCCCCAGCCGGGCGACCCGCCCCTTGCCCAGCTTGAAGGAGTAACGCAGATTGAGGGGCTGCAGGGTCGTGTCGGCGGGCACGACGCTGTTGGCGTGGGACCCCGGGAAGTGGAAGTAGACGAAGGTGACCCCGGGGGGGACCTGATCCGTCACGTAGGCCACAGCGGTGAAGTAGCCCATGCTCGTCCCCCCGAGTTGATTGCGCACGGCGGGGTTCGTCACGCTGACGAGGTCCCCGCTCTCGATCCCGCGCCGCGTCGCGTCGGCCTCGTTGATCTCCAGGAAGTTCAGGGGGAACCGTTGGAAGGTGTAGGGCCGCCGCATGAAGTCGAACAGGTTGTTCCAATAGACGTTGACCCGTCCGTTGAGGACCCAGAGCTCGTCCCCCTGGGGGGCGTAAATCGCGTTGCGCGCCTCCACGGCATCCCAATCCCCCTTCACGAAGTTCGCCTTCCCGGAGGCGGTGTTGAATCGCTTATCCGCGTGGAGGCGTGGGGTCTCCCCCAGGGTCCCGTTCTCCCGCCGGGCGGGGAGCTGAACCCCCGTGGTTCCAAACGAGGCCAAGAATTCGTGCGCCGGGATGCCCCGGGCCTGCGCCTCGTCGATGAGGGCCTTATAATCCACCCGCTTGCCGACCATGACCGCCCCCGACTCCTCGAAGATGGCGTTGGTGTCGGGCCAGTCGAACCCGGCGTAGCCCATCTTCTGGGCCACCTCCGCGACGATCTTCCAGTCGGGTTTCGCCTCCCTCGGCGGATCCATGAACTTCTGGTACAGGCGGAGGCGGCGCTCCAGGTTGGCGCGGGTGAAGTCCTCCTCCCCCCAGGTGGCCGCGGGGAGGACGATGTCCGCAAACTCGCTCGTGTCGTTCAGGTAGATGTCCTGGAACACGAGGACCATCCCGCCCGCGTCCATGCGGGCTCGGAGGGTCTGCAGAATGGTCGCCTTGTCCAGGGAGGCGACCTGGGGCCCGGAGAGGACGAGCTCCCGCAGGCGATCCTTCAGGAACTGCGTACCGGCCATGGCCCCGACCCAGTTGGTCCCGATGACCCACGTGAGGCGGGTGTTGCCCTCCACGGTCCATCGGTCCGTGTCCATCTCGATCTTGTTGCCTTGGTACTCGTGGGGCGACTTGTCGAGAGGGTAGGGGGCCGCCTCTGCGCTCCCCCGCTGGTGGCCCCCGAACCGGGTGAGGGCCCGTCCGACCTCCCCCGTGCTTCCTGTCAAGAGGGCCAGGTTCGCATAGGAGGCCGTGTTCTCGTGATTGTGGGTCCAGTAGAGGCCCTTCTCGAAGGAGAAGACGACCCGGGGCCGCTGGCCGTCCACGGGCTTCGCGATGAACTCGGCGGCCTGCTGGATCTGGGCCGCGGGGACCCCGGTGATGGCCTCGGCCCCCTCGGGGGTGAACCGCGGATCTCCGGTGACGTAGGCGCGCAGTTCGTCGAAGGTCATCCCCATCAGCTGGCGCCGCCACTTGGTCTCCTGGTTCAGCTCGGCCCGGGTGGCGATGTACGCGTCGATGAATCCCTGGTCCGCCCAGCCGTTCTCGATGATGACCCGGGCGATGGCGTTGTAGAGGGCCGTGTCCGTCCCGGGGTGGATCTGGAGGTGGAGGCCTCCCCGCGTCTCCGCGTAGCGGGCGGTGAACGTCTTGCGCGGGTCGACGTAGATGATCTTCGCCCCGCCCACGGCGATCCACGTGGTGAAGAGGACGGTCTTCGTCTCGTAGGGATCGGACCCGGCCACCATGACCACGTCCGCCTCCTTGAAGTCCTCGAAGGACGCGGGGAAGGGGTCCATGCCGGCATCGCTGAGGCCGGGCGTGTCGGACCCCATCGCGGGGGCGTGGTGGGGCGCGTGGTTGGGCGAGCCGATGCGGGCGAAGGCCAGCTTCGTGATGGCGTACGTGTTCTCGAAGAACTGGTAGGAGTAGCGCTTCATCCCCCAGGCGAGCTCGCCGTGGGTCTGGATGACGTGCTGGGAGAACTCTGCCACGAGGTCCGTGGCCAGGTCCCAGGAGATGGGGGTGAGGGTCCCGCCGACCCGGAGCATCGGGGTCGTCAGGCGGTCCGCCGTGGGGCTCGCCGGGTTGTACAGTTTCTGGGCGATGGTCCCCCCGCGGACGCTGTGGGTCCCGCCGAGGTTGACCGCTCGGGTGTCCCCGTCGGGGATGATGACGACGTGGTGCTGCCGGCCCCCGATGGAGACCTGGTTGTACATGTTGGGGGAGACCCACTTGCCGGAGAGGACCTGGGTGGGGTAGTCGACGCCCAGGGCGTTCTCGTGGGCCCGGGGGCCCCCTTCCGTCCCGACAGGCCACGTGTACACCTTGTATCCACAGGCCACGGGGCAGTACTCGCAGGCGATGATGGAGACCTTCGCCATCGGGGGCGGAAGCGGCACGCGCTCCCGGGAGACGTAGGATGTCGTTCCCGCGGCCACGCCATCACCGCCTCACAGGGGGCGCGTCCTTCAGGTTGTCCCGGAATCCGTAGATGAGGCGGGAGACCCCCGTCGCGTACACGACGCCTCCTTCCACTTCCAGGACGACCTGGGGGAGGGCCTCGGTGGCCTGGCCGAGGACGACGATGCCGCGCCGGCTTAGGTCGAAGGTGGTGAAGTGGCAGGGGCAGGGCCCCATGATCTTGTGGTCGGCCTTGTAGCTGCCCCGCAGAGGGCACCCCATGTGGGTGCAGGTCCCATTGAAGGCCACAATGTCCCCCTCGGGTCCCACGCCGCCGAAGGCCGGCTTGCCCAACTTGATGGCGAAGGCGTCATCGTGGGGGTGTTCCAGAGGATACCGGAACTCGATGGGTTGGTTTTCGACGACCTCAGCTAGGCCGGCGACCCGCATCCGCGGGAAGGATTCGATCGCGGCGGGCATCTCCTCGGGGGCGAGATATCGCGCCAGGAATCCGCCACCCGCCAACCCGAGACCGGCTCCGCCGACGCCGATGAGCGCATAGCGCAGGAAGTCCCGCCGCGAGGTGCCTCCTCCTTCGGAGGGCCCCGCCTTGTCATCCAGGGCCGGCTGCGCAGGTTCTGTCCTCCGCCCTTCCCGTGATTCATCCTGCTCCAAACC
>JAZGDV010000071.1:0-4342 GCA_036478175.1 Thermoplasmata archaeon | reverse complement strand
GAGGAGCTGAAACGTGTCCCCCTGAGAGTACCGTTTCTCGTTGGCTGCCCGAATCTGAAACCAGACGTGGCCTCCTCGGATGACCGACTGATAGCTCTCGTACGTGGTCACGTGAAGGCCGCTTCGGGCGCACGTGATGGCGTAGACCTCGCCCGTCGAGGTGACCCCATCCCCGGCGGCGCCTCCAATCCGGATTGCGACGTCTCCTTCTGGCATGGCACACCGCCTGGACGCTCGCCAGCCCTCGGTTTAGACCCAGGTCGTGTAAATACCTGTGGAGTGGGGGCCAGGCAGATTGCACCGCGGTTCCCACTCCGCCATGTCGTCAGATTCATAGACGGCCCCGCCTATCGAGAGACCCCCGCGGGAGGAGTCATGACATGACCGCCGACGAATCGTACCGGCTCCCAGGAAACGTGATTCCCACGAAGTACACCCTCTCCCTGACCCCCGATTTGGAGGCATTCACCTTCCGGGGGGAGGCGGACATCGAGGTGGACGTGCAGGAGGCCACATCGGCCATTTCGATGAACGCCATAGAAATCGAGATCTCCGCCGCGCACGTCACCCTGGCCGACGGGAGCGTTCGGGAGCCTCAGGACGTGTCGCTGGATGAGGATTTGGAGCGGGTCACCCTCACGTTCGGCGAGACGCTCCCTCCCGGGCCGATCACGGTGTCCCTCCGCTTCTCGGGCATCCTGAACGACCAGCTCCGGGGATTCTACCGCAGCCAATACACGACTCCCGAAGGGGAGGACCGCTACATGGCGACCACCCAGTTCGAGGCCACCGACGCCCGAAGGGCATTCCCCTGCTGGGACGAGCCCGCCCGCAAGGCAACCTTCGACGTCACGCTCATCGTCCCCTCCGAACTCACCGCCTTCAGCAACACGCCCGTGGCGAGCGAGGAGGACTTGGGGGATGGAACCAAGGCGGTGCGATTCGCCGAAACCCCGCGCATGTCGACGTATCTCCTCGCCTTCCTCGTCGGCGATCTGGCGACGGTGGAGGACTCCGCCACGGGAGGGACCCTCGTGCGCATTGTGACCGTCCGAGGGAAGGAGGAGCTGGGGCGGTTCGCCTTGGAGAGCGCCCTGCGGATCCTCGACTATTTCGACGACTACTTCGGCATCCCGTACCCCCTCCCCAAACTCGACCACTTCGCCATCCCCGACTTCGCAGCGGGGGCGATGGAAAACTGGGGGGCCATCACCTACCGCGAGCGCGTCCTTCTCTTCGACCCACGCGAGTCGTCCGCGATCACGCGCCAGTTCATCGTGAACGTCATGGCCCACGAGATCGCGCACATGTGGTTCGGCGACTTGGTGACCATGGAGTGGTGGGACGACCTGTGGCTCAACGAGAGCTTCGCCTCCTGGATCGGGACGAAGGCGGTGGCCGACCTCTATCCCGAGTGGAACATGTGGACCCAATTCCTGTACCAGGACACCGCCGGAGGTCTCACCTTGGACGGCCTCCGGAACTCCCACCCCATCGAGGTGCCGGTCCACAACCCTGCGGAGATCCGGGAGATTTTCGATGCCATCAGCTACAGCAAGGGGGCCAGCGTCCTCTGGATGCTGGAGAACTTCTTGGGGGAAGGGCCCTTCCGCAAGGGCCTGCGGGCGTACATGGACACGCATGCGTACGGCAACGCCCGCACCGAGGACCTTTGGGAGGCTCTGGAGCGGGCGTCGGGCCGGCCGGTTCCGGCCTTGATGGCGAGCTGGCTTCGACAGACAGGATTTCCGCTAATCGAGGTGAAGAGCCACCGGGAGGACGGAGACCTGCGGGTAGACCTAGCCCAGTCGAGGTTCCTCTATGAGAACCTGGAAAGGTCGGCTGAGGACGACACTCTGTGGAAGGTACCCGTCACCATCCAGCGCGCCGACGCCGCGCCTACCTCGTTCCTCGCGGAGGAGCGAAAGGGACATCAGAGGTTGCCGCCCAAGAGGTCGAAGGGCCTCGACTGGTTCAAGGTGAACGCTGGACAGACGGGGTTCTATCGGGTCAATTACCCACCGGAGGAATGGGAGCGCCTCTCCTCCGCCATTCAGACCCGCGGTCTCCCTGCCGTGGACCGTCTCGGGCTGCAGAGCGACGCCTACGCCTTGATGCGCGGGGGCTACACTCCGGCCACCCTCTACCTGTCCCTGACCCAGGCCTTCGCCGACGAGACGGACTCGACCATATGGCGAGAAATCGCCGCCAACCTTCGGTCCTTTGAGACCCTCCTCGCCGACGAGGCCTACCTCCCGCAGTTTCAGTCCTACGTCCGCCGCCTGTTTCGGGGGCCCGCCGAGCGAATGGGTTGGGATGCCCGGCCCGACGAGGGGCACCTGGACACGCTCATGAGAAGTGCCCTTCTGGGACGTATCGGGGCGGTCGAAGACATGGCGACGATCCGGGAAGCCCTCAGCCGGTTCGAGACCTACCTGGAAGACCCGGCCTCCCTCTCTCCCGACCTGCGGGATGTCGTCTACCACATCGCAGGACAGGAGGGGGGTGAGGCGACCTACGAGACGCTCTGGCGGCTGGAGAGAGAGGCGGAATTGAATGAGGAAAAACTCCGACTCCTCACAGCCGTGACGCGGCCCAAGACCGAGGAGCTGCTGCGGAGAAGCCTCGATCGGTCCCTCCTCGAGGAGGAGGTGCGAATCCAGGACACCGTGATCATGGTCGTCGGCGTGGGCGCGAATCGGTACGGGCGGGACCTGGCTTGGGACTTCCTGCGGGCGAACTGGGAGGAGTTCGATCGCCGATACAGCAAGGGGGGCTTCGCTCTCGGGAGGCTGGTCAGCATCACCGACGCCTTCACCACCCCCGAGCGTGCCGAGGAAGTCGAGGCCTTCTTCAAGGCCCATCCGGCGCCCGCGGCCAAGCGGCGCATCCGACAATCCCTGGAACGGATCCGCCTCAACGGCCACTGGCTGGAGAGGAACCGGGAGGACCTGGCCGACTGGCTGTCCGACGCTTGAGTGGATGGCGCTCGCCTCTCCACGCCTCGAGTTTAAAAAGCCGGGCCTCTGTATCCTCCGCGCCTATGCGGCTCTGGCCTGGCCACGCATGCCCACCATCCCCCCGGGTCGAGGGAGGGGAGGAGGTGTGCCCTCGTGCCGATTGAGACGGTGGACATCGACTCCGAAATCACGCACCTCTCCATCCTCGATGAGAAGGGTCGGGTCGACGAAGAGCTGGAGCCTGACATTCCCGAGGAGGACCTCCTCGACCTGTTCAAGGCGATGCTCCTCACCCGCGAGTTCGACGAGCGGAAAGAGAAACTGCAGCGTCAGGGTCGGATCGGGACGTTTGCCCCGGTGCGGGGCCAGGAGGCGGCCCAGCTGGGGAGCGTCTACGCCCTCCGGAAGACGGATTGGCTGGTACCCTCCTTCCGGGAGACCGCCGCCTCGATCTGGCGGGGGATGCGACTCGAGGACGACCTGATCTACACGGCCGGATACGAGGAGGGCGCCCGCTTCACCAAGGAGTCCCGGGATCTGCCTATCGCCATCCCCGTCGCGAGCCAGATCCCTCACGGGGTGGGCATCGCTTGGGGCATCCAGCTGAAGGGAGCCAACGAGGTCGTCCTCACCTACTTCGGCGACGGGGCCACCAGCGAAGGGGACTTTCATGAAGCGTTGAACTTCGCGCAGGTGTTCGAGCTCCCCGTGGTCCTCCTATGTCAGAACAACCGGTGGGCCATCAGCGTCCCGCTTCACAAGCAGACCCGCTCCAAGACCCTCGCCCAGAAGGGCATCGCCTACGGGATGCGGTCCCTGCAGGTGGACGGCAACGACATCCTGGCCGTCTACCGGGCCACCAAGGAAGCCGTCGACCGGGCCCGCGGGGGGAAGGGGCCGACCTTCATCGAAGCCCTCACCTACCGTCTGGGCTTTCACACGACGGCGGACGATCCCACCAAGTACCGGCCGGCAGAGGAGCTGAAGGAGTGGGAGAAGCGGGATCCCCTGCCCCGGTTCCAGGAGTACCTGATCAAGCGAGGTCATCTGGACAGGGAGATGGTGAAGAACTGGACCACGGCGGCGGTCATCGAGGTGAATCACGCGGTGGAGCGGTTCGAGAAGCGGCTCAGCAGAAGACCCGACGTCCTCTTTGACCACGCCTACGCCAAGAACCCCCCGTACGTGGAGCGACAGCGCCGGCAGGTGGAGGATTGGGTGCGCGACCACCCCGAAGGGGAAGGAGGGGAGTGAGTGGCCGGCGTGACCATGGTCCAGGCCCTGAACCAGGCCATGCGGGAGGAGATGGCCCGAGACGAGACCGTCCTGCTCCTGGGCGAGGACGTGGGGGTGGATGGTGGCATCTTTCGCGTCAGCGATGG
>JAZGDV010000070.1:0-3014 GCA_036478175.1 Thermoplasmata archaeon | reverse complement strand
GGCGGGACCACCGGATCGACGGGATGGGGGTATCGGTGGTCGGCGAAGGAGGCACGGAGGCCCATCATGCGTCCCCACACCACGGCCAACACCATCCGCTACCTCGCGGAGCATCCCGAGCCGCCGCGGAAGGCCTTCATCATCGGGAAGAACTTCCGTCGGGATCACCCGGACCCCACGCACCTCCCGGTGTTCCACCAGATCGAGGGCGTCGTCATGGAGGAGGGGGCCAGCCTGGCCATGCTCATGGGCATGATCGGGGAGTTCTACCGCAAGATGGGGTTGTCGGTCCGCTTCCGCCCCGGGTACTTCCCGTACACGGAACCCAGCCTGGAGCCGGAGGTCCGCCTCCCCGACCAGTGGCTGGAGCTGGGAGGCTCCGGGATCTTCCGACCGGAGGTGACCACCCCTCTGGGAATCACGACCCCCGTCCTGGCGTGGGGGCTCGGCCTCGAGCGGCTGGTCATGGCCCTCGAAGGTCTAGAGGACATGCGGACCCTCATCTGGAACGACATGGACTGGCTCAAGGCCTCCCGCTCTGTCGTTTAGGAAAAACACTAAAGCGCGGCCGGGCCTTGGGCGCGATGTCATGCCTGACGCCTCCGCAGAGATCGCCAAGGGCGAGCAGTCCTTGAGCCGGCTCGAGTACGACCAGGCCTTCCGTCAGTTCCGGGCCGCCGCAAAGAAGGACCCCACGAGCGGCTACGCCCACTTCTGTCAGGCTGAGGCTGCCCTTGGTGTCAACGGCCTGGAGACGGGGGACGTTGTGGGGCTGTATGAGCGGGCCATCGAGCTGGAACCGGACAACCCTCAATACCTCAACGCCTACGGCCTGTTCTGCATCGACGTCGGGCGGTTCAAGCAGGCGGAGGACGCCTTCAACCACGCCGCGGAGGTGGATGCGGAGAACGCGGCGTTGTACTACTCGGACTTCGCGGTCAACTACTACCGGCAGGCCCCGGTGGTCATGGCGCAATACCTCGACGCGACGACGGAGCGGATGATCGCCAAGAAGGCCGTGGACTACCTCCTCAAGGCCCTCGACATGACCGAGGACGAGATGCGCAGCCTCCTTTCGGACTGAGTCGCAGCCGCTAGGCCCGTTTTCCCGCGACGCAGTGGGAGCAGAGGCCCTCGGGGGAGTGGAGGTGCCGCTCGCAGACCAGGCGCCCGCACAGCCCGCAGCTTCCTACCGCGGCTTCGGAACAGATGTAGCAGAGGCCTCGCATCATCCGCCTGAGAGGGGTCGCGAGGGGTATTAAGGTCTCGCGGCCGCCGACAAGGGGGCCCGAGGGGGCAACCCAGAATCCTCATAAGGCCCACCCTCCATGATCTCGCCGTGCCCAGCGGCGAGCTCGATTGCATCTTTTGCCGCATCATCCAGGGGGAGGTGGAGGCCGCGGTCGTCTACGAAGACGACACCTACGTGGCCTTCATGGACATCCGACCCATCAATCCCGGCCACATCCTGGTCCTCCCCAAGGCCCATCGGGAGACGGTCTTCGACATGGATCCCGAGGAGGCGGGGGCCCTGTTCGCCCAGGCCGCCCGCCTCGCGGTGGCCGTGAAGGAGGCGCTGGGGGCCGATGGGATCAACATCGGACAGAACAACGGTCGTGCCGCGCAGCAGATCGTGCCCCACGTCCACGTCCACGTCATCCCGCGCTATCTCGATGACTCCCCTGCCGGCCGGTGGCCCTCCCGAAAGGCGGTCCCTCTCACGGACCTGGAAGGGCTAGCTCAGAAGATTCGCGCTTCCGCATAGGGCGCGCTACGTTCGCAGCTCGCCGAAGGTCGTGACCCGCTCGGCCACGGCGTTGTGCTTGTGAATCGATTCCTCGCTCTCGCTTCGCACCTCCACCTGGACGGCATCCGGGAAGTCCGGGTACTTCTTGAGCAGGCGGGCGAGGATCTCTCGGACGACGTCTTCGACAAACCGCGGTTCCCGGTGGGCCCGTTCCACGACCTCGGCCTCATCCCCCCGTTTCAGGATCTCGTAGGTCGGGGAGCTCAGGCTGTCCTCCACCATGTCGATCAGGTCGTCGGCTTCGACCTCGCCTCCCTCGGGGATCTCGAGGAGCAAGCGGCTGATCGTCCGCTGGTTGTGGGTGATGATGGGTGTCCCGTCCTCCAGCGCCTTCCCCTCCTGAGACCGGCGAAACTTGATGGTCTCCATGGCGCAGGGGCAGGCAGTCATCCCCATCACCTCCACCCCGATGGACTTCTGGACGGTCAGGGAACTGCTTCGGGTGATCCGCGCGCGCGCCATGAGGCCGTACCGCTCCGTCGTCACCGTGCCGAGGGGGGTCGTTCGCTGGAGAAAGTATTCCGCCTCGGAGGAGACCTCGCCGTAGGTGGCATACTCGTGTCGCTCCAACAACCGACGCGCAATGTCGGCGCAGACGTCCTCGAGGCTTGGGACGGGATCCCGGACGCTCTCCTCCACGATCTCGCTCACCACCTCGAGGTTTCGCGAGAGGTGGACCCCCTTCATGGTCGCGGGAAGGTCCACAAACACCTCGAAGCCGGCGGTCAGCGTATCCGACCGGCCCGGACGGCGGATGTGCACCGGCTTCCTGACGCCGGTGACCCCCACGCGCGTCAGCTTGAATCGAAGTTCCGCGGGACGACTCTGGACATCGGGATCCAACATGAGCTACCCCTTCCTAGCATCCGCTTCTTCTTAATCCTAGTGCCCCGGCCTGGCCGTGTCCCGAGTCTACACGGTGACGGCCTTCCAGGCACCCGTCTGGAAGCGTCGAGCTACGATGATGGATCGGATGTAGTACTCGATTGGCAGGGCGACCCACACCCCGAGGAGCCCCAGGCCGAGTTGGTACCCGAGAAGGAAACTCAGCGGGAGGCGCAGGCCGTAGATGCCGACCAGGGTGGCGTAGAAGGGCCACCGGGTGTCCCCGGCCCCGCGCAGGGCGCCCGAGACGCTGAAGAAGAGCGCCGTCGCGGGGATGCCGAGGGCGTGCACGCGGATGAAGAGGACCGTGAGGTTCACGACC